>CAJXAU010000104.1 GCA_913050205.1 uncultured Verrucomicrobiota bacterium | reverse complement strand
ATGCGATCCTCGACTGCCTGTTGGCGCAACAAGGTTTTTTGCGTCGTCACCCAATCGCCAATGCGTTGCAGCGTGGCGTCATCAGGATGCTTCTGCATGAGCAACCCTATTTCCGCCTCGGCCTCCTCCCACTTGCCTTTTTCGGAAAGGGAGAAAATGAAATCCAGTTCCTCGTCGTAGGCGGCGTTGTATGTCACCCGGTCATTCAGGCTGAAAGTCTCGTTGCCATCCTTGGGCGACCGGCAGCCGACCACGGCGATTATTGCCAGGCAAAACGCCATCCCGGCCAAGCGTTTGGCCAAGCGCCCACTCTGCTTCGCTCTCTTTTTCAATTTCAAGTTTGTCATGCCGCTGCGGCTTGGCCTTTGACCAAGCGATACCAATTGTCGCGCTGCCGCGCCCGGTAGCCCATGCCCTCGATCAACCGCTGCATGTCGGCCACACCCATGCAGAAAGTCGTGCCGGCCTCGGAAACCACGTTCTCCTCGATCATGATGCTCCCTAAATCGTTCGCTCCGTACTTGAGTGCCACCTGCCCAATCTCCAGCCCTTGCGTCACCCATGAGCTTTGGATGTTGGGTACGTTATCGAGATATATCCGGCTCAGCGCCTGCATCCGCAGATATTCATTGGAGCCGACTGTTGGCGCTTTCAGCTTTGTGTTCTCGGCCTGAAATGTCCACGCGATGAACGCAGTGAACCCGCCGGTTTCGTCCTGCTGACGGCGCACCCGTTCGAGATGCTCGACACGGTGTTCGATGTTTTCGACATGGCCAAACATCATCGTCGCTGTGGTGGCCATCTCGAGTTTGTGCGCGATGGCCATCACCTCCAGCCAGTCGTCACTCATCGCCTTGAGCGGTGCGATGCGGTTGCGCACTTCGTCCACCAAAATCTCACCACCTCCACCGGGGATGGAGCCCAGCCCGGCATCGCGGAAATCCCGGATCAACGTCTCCAACGGTTCGTCAAATACATCGCGGAAGTGAATGAATTCGCTTGGGCTGAAGGCGTGAATATTGATCTGTGGAAACTTGTCGCGGATGTGCGACAACAGGTCGAGGTACCATTGTTTGTCCAACTTGGGATGATGCCCGCCCTGCATCAGAATCTGCGTGCCGCCCAACGCTACAGTCTCCTCAATTTTTTTGTCGATCTCGTCGTGCGTAATGACGTAGGCGTCGTCCTGTTTTTCCGACCGCCAAAACGCACAAAACTTGCAGTAAACGTTGCAGACGTTCGTGTAATTGATGTTGCGGTCGACGATGTAAGTGACGATCTCGTTGCCTTCACCACCGTATGATTCGGCCTTGGCCAAGCGGCGCCTTCTGTCCGCCAGTGCGCCCAGTTGCTGCAACGGCAGGCTGTAAAGCGCCACCGCCTCAGCTCCGGTGATGCGGTCACCGTTCCAGACTTTTTGACAAAGCTCGTCCATTGTGGCTCCAAAACCCACACCGGGAGTTTAGTGTTTTACGACCAAAAGGCAACGCGCTTGGCCAAGCGCTTGGCCGGTGATCACCCCTTGGCCTGCTGCTTGGCCCAGGCGTCCCGCAGTGTAACGGTGCGATTGAAAACCGGATGGTCTGGCTGCGATTCCTTTGTGTCGGCGCAAAAATAGCCTAACCGCTCAAACTGATAGAGCGCTCCCGGCGCCGCGTTCGCGAGCCCGGGCTCCAGCTTGGCCTCGCTAATTACCTCCAGTGAATCCGGGTTGAGGTGGTCCAGAAACGTCCTGCCGTCATCTTCCTTGTTCGGATCCTCGGCCGTAAACAACCGGTCGTACAACCTTACTTCAGTCTCGAACGCCTTCGCTGCGGACACCCAATGAATGGTGCCCTTGACCTTGCGACCGTCCGGGGCGTTGCCTCCGCGTGTCTCTGGGTCGTAGGTGCAGTGCAGCTCCACCACTTCACCGGCTGCATTTTTGATTACCTCCTGACAAGTGATGAAATAGGCGAAGCGCAAACGCACTTCCCTCCCCGGCCCCAACCGGAAAAATTTTTTCGGCGGATCCTCCATGAAGTCGTCGCGTTCGACAAAAATCTCTCGTGTGAACGGCATCGGGCGTGTCCCGGCATCCGGATTCTTCGGGTTGTTAACCGCCTCCAACTCCTCGACTTTGCCCTCCTCAAAATTGGTGATAACCACCTTGAGCGGCCGCAGAACTGCCAGCCGCCGCTCGGCTGACTCGTTCAAATCCTGTCGGATACTGTGCTCGAGCAGGGCCACATCAGTCAGGCTGTTGAACTTGGTCAGGCCAATAGTTTTGCAAAACGACCGTATGCTCGCCGGCGTGTAGCCGCGGCGGCGCAGCCCGGACACCGTGGGCATGCGGGGATCATCCCAACCATCAACATGCCCCTCCTCCACAAGCGACAACAGCTTGCGCTTGCTCAGAACGGTGTAGGTCAGGTTCAACCGGGCAAACTCGATCTGACGCGGATGGCACTTGACCGAGACGTTATCCAGCACCCAGTCGTAAAGCGGCCGGTGCACCTCAAACTCCAGCGTGCACAACGAGTGGGTGATGCCCTCGATCGAATCCGACAGGCAGTGCGTGAAATCGTACATCGGGTAGATGCACCACTTGTCGCCGGTGCGATGATGCTGCGATTTGCGAATGCGATACAGCACCGGGTCGCGCATATGCAGGTTCGGGGAGGCCATGTCGATCTTCGCCCGCAACACCCGCGTGCCATCCTCGAACTCCCCACCGCGCATGCGTTCAAACAACTCAAGATTTTCCTCTGGCGACCGATCGCGGTAAGGGCTGTTTTTGCCGGGCCGCGTCGGGGTACCGCGATGCGCGGCGATCTCATCGAGCGTTAGATCACAGACAAACGCCTTCCCGTTTTTGATCAATTCAACCGCGAAGCCGTACAGCTTTTCAAAATAGTCTGATGCAAAAAAAAGATTCCTGCCCCAGTCAAACCCAAGCCACGCAACGTCCTCCTTGATCGAGTCCACGTATTCGACATCCTCCTTCACCGGGTTTGTGTCGTCAAAGCGCAGGTGACAAACGCCGCCTTCGTTTTCCTGTGAGATGCCAAAGTTCAGGCAAATCGACTTGGCGTGACCAATGTGGATGTACCCATTCGGCTCCGGCGGGAACCGTGTAACCGTTGAGTCATGCTTCCCGCTGGCCAGATCGTTTGCAACGATCTCACGGATAAAATCAAGTGACTCCGGTGCCGCCTCGCCTTCGTTTTTCTCTGCTGAATTGTCGTTTGGATTCCCCATCTTGTCGTTGGCGTGCCGGTCGGCAGCCAAACCGCGAGCCTAAAACAGCTCTCGAACTTGGCCAAGCGCATAACCGACGGCAACTCCGCGCTTCACACTCCACGGATTCTGCCGTTGACTGTGGCAGCGCTTGGCCAAGTGGCGAGCGTCATGTCATGCCGGATACTGCCTCATTTATATTTGACGTTCACCTCGACCTTTCGATGAACGCGCTCGAGTGGAACCGCGACCTGTCTCGGCCACTTGACGAAATCCGCGAACGCGAGGCCGGCCAGACCGACAAGCCGGACCGCGGCCAAGGCACAGTCAGCCTGCCGGAAATGCGCCGTGGCAACATCGGCCTTTGTGTCGGGACGCAGATCGCCCGCTACACCAAGCGCCACAACCCGTTGCCCGGCTGGCACTCGCCCGCCCAGGCTTGGGCACAGACACAGGGCCAACTCGCGTGGTACCGCGAGATGGAACAACAGGGCGAGCTGGCGCAAATCACCAACCTCGAACAACTCGAAACACACTTGGCCAAGTGGAAATCAGACCCGACCGAGTCGCTCCCGGTCGGTTACGTGCTCAGTCTTGAGGGGGCCGACTCGATGGTCACGCTTGGCCATTTGGAACAAGCCTATGCCTCCGGCCTGCGAGCGCTTGGCCCGGCACACTACGGCCCCGGCACGTATGCGCCGGGCACGGACGAAAGCGGCCCGCTTGGCCAAGCGGGACCGGATCTTCTCCGCGAAATGGAGCGACTGGGCATCATACTTGACGTCACCCATCTGAGCGACGAGTCGCTCGATCAGGCAATGGATTTATTCGGCGGCACCGTCTGGGCCAGCCACTGCAACTGCCGGGCGTTGGTACCGGGCGACCGCCAACTCAGCGACGAACAGCTCAAGCGTGTCATCGAGCGGGACGGCGTCATCGGGGCGGCGTTCGATGCATGGATGCTCATCCCCGACTGGCAACGGGGCGTGACCACCCCGGAGTCGTCCGGAGTGGCGCTGTCCCATGTCGTTGATCATATCGACTACGTTTGCCAGCTTGCCGGTGATGCAAAACACGCCTGCATCGGCACCGACCTCGACGGCGGCTTTGGCCGCGAACAGTCGCCCGGTGACATGGACACCATTGCCGACCTGCAAAAAATCCCCGCCATGCTGGCCAGCCGCGGCTACTCTCCGGAGGACATCGACGGGATAATGGGTGGCAATGCAATCGGATTGTTGCGCCGCGCTTGGGCGTAGGGTTTGCTCGCGGTTTTGTCGCCGACTGTCTAAGCTGCCGCGCCTTCGATGAGCGAGCCGGAAAATCAAAACGAAGCACCTCGACCCAGCGTGATGGATGAAATCTCACGCCTATGGGGCGGGCTTCCGGACAAGCCGCTGTTTCTCGCGCTGCTCGGTACTTGGCTGATTTTCTTCCAGTTTCTCGGCAACTCCACGCTCGGGTACGTCGATACGCACTCACTCTACGCGTGGATGAGTTATACCTACAGCACCTCCAAGGACGACGAGCTGGGTTACATCATTCCGCTGATCGTACTCGGGTTGTGCTACTGGAAACGCGACGAGCTACTGGCTGCGCCCAAGCGCACGTGGTGGCCTGCCTTGGCGTTGGTCGTTCTCGCGCTGGCAATTCATCTTGTCGGGTACGTGATTCAGCAGGCCCGGGTTTCGATCGTTGGTTTTTATTTCGGTATCTACGCGTTGACCGGGCTGGTCTGGGGGCCAAGCTGGCTGCGCGTCAGTTTTTTTCCGTGCCTGCTTTTTGCCTTTGGCGTGCCGGTGGGGACGATGGCGGAAACGGTAACGGTGCCGCTCAGCCACATCGCATCCGACATCACCGGCTGGATCTGCGGGACGTTACTGGGCATCGATATCATTCAGGAGGGCGTGCAAATTTCCGACTCTCAACGGCGCTACACCTACGCAATCGCCGCAGCGTGCAGCGGCCTACGGAGCCTGATCGTCACACTCGCCTTCTTCACTATCTACGGCTTTGTGGCATTCACGAAAAAATGGAAAACCGGCGTGATCATCCTTTCGGCTTTTCCATTGGCCGTCGCAGGAAATGTGCTTCGCCTGACCTTGATCATTTTCGCCGCTGAGATGGTTGAAACCGCAAAGCCGGGGGACGGCCAGGCGGCTGGCAACTTCGTGCACGACAATGGCATCCTCAGCCTGCTGCCCTACGTGCCCGCTTTTATCGGTGTGTTTATCCTCGGCCGTGTCATCAAAGAGGATGATCAGGCGGAGCCTAAAACTGAGCCGGAACCAATCGCGGAGGAAAGCGATGAATAAGAAGTCTATCTCAATTTTAATTGTCTTCCTCGTCCTGATCGGAGTGTCCACCGCCTTCCTTAGTCAGCTTACCTTTGCGCTCGGAAAGCCCGGTGTGCGATTGGCCAAGATGCAGATTTTCAACGAGACCAACAAAGTCGTCCGCACCGACGGCGTGGCCCTGCCAGCCGACGTCATGCAGTGTGTCTCGGAAGCAACACCCATCACCACCAAGGAACTGGACTGGTTGCCGGAAGACACCACCTACGGCCGACGCCGCTACACGTTCCCCGACAAGACGTGGATTGAAAACAACGTGGTCCTGATGGGACAGGACCGCACCTCCATCCACAAACCGGAATACTGCCTGCCCGGGCAGGGATTCACCATAGACCAACGAGAGGTAGTCGATATCCCGATCGCACAGCCTCATTCTTACGATTTACCGGTAATGAAACTGACGACGTCCCGGCCGTTCCGGGACAGAAATGGCAACGAAGTGCATATGCGTGGCATCTATGTTTATTGGTTCGTCGCAGACGGTAAACTGGCCACCGACCACTTCGACCGCATGTGGACGATGACCAAGGGTTTGCTGACTGAGGGCGAGCTGCAGCGCTGGGCCTACATCTCCTACTTCGCCATCTGTCAACCGGGCGCGGAAGATGAAACCTACGCCAAGATGGCAAAGTTCATCACGGAATCCGTGCCCAAGTTTCAAACCACCACCGG
>CAJXAU010000103.1 GCA_913050205.1 uncultured Verrucomicrobiota bacterium | reverse complement strand
GAGTTGGTCATCTGTCTTGGGATCATTGCGTTCGCGTTGGTCGCCATCATCGGTGTATTGCCGGTGGGGATCAACGTGCAGAAGGACAACCGCGAGGAAACGATCATCGTGCAGGATGGTTTGTACTGGATGGAGGCGATCCGCAGCGGGGCTACCGGGCTGGATAACCTGACCAACCATGTGGATTACATCCGTATCGACGAGTCTTCGAATCGGGCCGGTTATCGTTGGGAACCGGTGCCGGCCAAGGCGGGGGACAATCATCTTTTCCTGCCGGGAGGCGCTGAGATAATCGGGCTGATGAGCATGCCGGTTCAGGCGGATCTGGTGGGGCCGATGATGATCCGAAACTGGCCACAGGTCGATACCCAGTCCGGCGAGTACAATTACATCCGGGCCAAGGTGCGGGCAATCACCGGCAGTGCGGTGGACCAGGCCGAGTTCGCCCGGGACATGGCGTTTTCCTATCGACTCACGTCTGAGGTGCGGCCGGTGCGAACGGTGGAGGACTGGGCTGGATACGACGGCACGGTGGTCGGGAACGTGAATAAGTTTCGCAAGTTGAATTTTTACGAAGTCAAATTGACGTTCGAATGGCCGGTGTTTGAGTTTGACGGAAAAGAGTCGGTGGGCCCAAACAAGCGTGTGTTCCGTTCAATGGTTTCCGGCCGACTGGTGAACCGTCAGGTCAATCGATTAATGCCGGACTGGAACACCGGGCAGTTTCCCGAAAACCCGCATTCGCCGTTTTTCTTTTTTGAGCCGCTCAAGTTCAGCACGCCGAAGTATGTTGCCCAGTAAATGAAGATCATTTTCACCAACCGGTCGGGTCGGGCCAGTTTCAAGCGGGCATTTACCCTGCTTGAAATGCTCGTTTCGGTGTCGGTGATGACGATGATCATCTACGTGTTGTATGCGTTGTTTGACCAGACGCAGAGTGCGTTGCGTAAAAACGCCGCTCAGGTGGACGTAAACGAGGGCGGCCGGGCAGCGATGGAGATGATCGTTCGCGAGTTGTCCCAAATGGAGGTGAGTGGTTATCCGCCGGTATTGGATGCACAATCTGGGCGGGTGTTGTCCGGCAGCAAAAGTTTTCACTCCCGTCCCACGCCGGGCACAGTGCCGCTATTGCTGGCTTATCAGTCCGATGCACTGACGGCAGAAGGGACAGCTTCTGATTTGGCGCAGGGTTTCAGAACGAATGTGTTGCAGGATTTCACATTCACAAGCCGTGGCGAACTTGGTTTCGACATCACCAGCTACCGGGTGATCAACGTGAAAAACGGGATCGGGACGCTGGGACGCTACGGCACATCGGGTTCACTGCACTCGGCTGATCCGCGAGCGGCGATGGTCAACAAATCGTTGGCGTTTAACCTGCACTTTGACACGGCGGTTGCCCGACCGTCAGAGCCTCAGTGGTTTCAGCAGATCACAGACGGGGTGATTCATTTCAAGATCACGGCCTTCGATCAATTCGGGCGTGAACTCATGCCGACCATCGCTTGGCCTGACCCGCTTGGCCTGAACCTCGAGCGGCTCAACTCGCAGGGGCAACCGATCTACGTAGTCCAGAACGACCGGCCGTTGGATGGGACGTTGGTTCAGGAAAAAGGGGGAGAATCTCACGCTTGGTTTTACGGAGGGTTGCCGGCGTATTTTGACGTGGAGATGGCAGTTATCGAGCCGGATGTACTCGAGCAGGTCAGGCAGTTGCCGACACAATTTCAGGCCAATTTTCTGGGACAAAAAATTAACAAGGTCACGCTATTTCGGCAGCGTGTCCCGATCAGGCAGACACGGTGAAGTTTTTCAGGGCACAACGCGGCGCGGCGCTGGTCATTACCCTCATTATGCTGGGGATGGTGACTGCGATGGCGGTGGTGTTTCTTGCGATCAGCCGGCGTGAACGCGCCTCGGTGTCGGTAATCACCGACCAGGCAGGAGCGCAGTTAATGGCCGAAACTGCCACCGCACAGGCACTCTCCAAGGTGGTCAGCCGGATGGTCACGGCGCAGAACCCGATGGCCTACGAGTTTTCAGTCTCAACCAATTTCATCAATCGCGCCGGTTATCTGCCGGGCAACGGGTCGGCAACGAACGTTGGGTACGTTTACCCGAATGGCCAGCCGCTGAACCAGAATGACTTGTTGATGAACTTGGCCAAGCTGCAGCACCTGCCAAGGCCACCGGTGTTCGTGGACACCAATGCGCTTGGCTGGCGGCCGAAAAATTTCACAAAGATCGACGACTTTCGGTTCTTCCTTGATATCAATCGCAACCGGGCCTACGAGCCGACCGGGTTGCAGGTGGTCACCAACTTTCAGGGTCGGCCTGTCGTGGGCCGGGATGGCCTTTTCCTGACCGATTATTTCGTCGGAGATCCCGAGTGGATTGGGCAGCTCGACAATCCGTCTGCGCCGCACAGTCCGACCAACCGGTTTATCGGGCGTTACGCCTACATGGTTTTGCCGACTGGCCGCTCGCTGGACATCAATTACATCCACAACCAGGCGCGCGACCCGATGAAACGTAATCTGGACAGGCCCAACGGCCGGGGTAACCAGTACCTGTATATGCGCAACCAGGGTGTCGGTTCGTGGGAGTTGAACCTTGCCGCTTTCCTCGCCCAGTTAAACCCGATCCAGTGGTGGTACTACTACGACTGGCTTGGCCGCCCTGTGAACGCTAACGGTCTCGAATACCCGCGGGCCGATCGCCTCTCCTTCTCCGACTCCCGGGATATTCTGTTGCACCGTTACAACGGATCCCGTCGTGACTGGGTGCCGGGCGACAACGTGCCACAGGGCTTGGCTGGCATTGTGCCCTCGCTTGGCCTGCCGTTCAACGAGGCACCCCGGTTTGGGTTCAACATGGTGGACGACTACGCCGATGGGCCACTGGTGTTGAATGATACTCCGATGCTCGATAGTGAGGACGGCTTGCGCACCGACCCGGTGACCGCCCCTTGGCCAGGCGCAGACAATCCCCGTCGATTCACTGATGTTCAGCAACTGCTGACATTTCAGCAATACATTGAGCCGCCGATGCGGGCGACCAACTTCGTCAGTCGCCTCCGCCAGTCGATGGAGGTGAACCCAAGGAATTTCCGCGCCCGCAAGAGATTGGACTCGTACGATCGGTACACGTTTTACCGGTTGCTCGGGCAGTTGGGGGTCGACTCCGCGCCAGCGTTGCGGGGCAAGATCAACATCAACCACGCCAACGACTGGCACACCGGGTACAACACCCAAACCAATTGGACGGCGAATGAGTTCATCAATCGAGCCGCCCACGCGATGTTGCGGGCGAGTGTGAAGTCGCAGTTTCTGACCAATGCGACCACCAAGGAGGCCTATAATGTCTACTCCATCGGTGAGACGCTGGTGAATCCGGACATTGGTATCGCCGGGATGCGGCACCCGGAATTTCCCGTACCGCAGAATCATCTGTTTTTCAGCCCAACCAATGCGGTATCGACCGGTATCCAGATTTACCCAACGAACGCCTACTCGGCCAACGTGCATCGGTTAATGCAGTTGGCGGCGAATATTTACGACGCCACATCCAATCGTATCGATCGGGCGGCGGCGAGCCGGGTGGGACCGTTCATGCCTACCGTAATGCGGCCGGTGTTCCGCAAGTTTCAAAATCCCACAAATGGTCCGCCTGGCGTATTTATCTCGCACTACGCCGAGGTCACAAATGATTGGCGCAACTGGGCGCGGCCGCAGCGCTTTTTTGACCTGACGAATGTGGTGTGGTCTCCCCGTTTTCCATTCTACGACGGCACACCGGCGACAGACATTGAAGTCAGCATTCACGGCATGCCATGGATCGTGGGCGCCAAGAAGGGTCTGCCAAACTTCAACGAGTACTCGGTGGAATCGCTCGTTCAAGTCTCCAGAAGGCTTGAGGTCAACAAGCAACACATTAACAACATCCGACCGCATATGAGCGCCAACTGGCGCACGAACCAGATGTACACGTTGGGCATTACGAACGTGTTCGGTATGGAGGCGTGGAACTCATATACCAGCACCTACCCGCGCCGCTTGGCGATGGATGTACGGCATTTTTACCAGATCGGCCTCTGGGATCATGGCATCACCAACCGGAGTGGCCGGGTGTTGCCGGTGCTGATCACCAATCTCGTCTCACGGCCTTACCGAAATGTCACCACTCTGAAGAGTAACTGGGTGGGCGGTGAATTTAAGGTGCCGCTGCGAGCTGCCATCACTACGGTTACAAACTCCATCTATAGCACCGCACGCAAGCGATTCTTCCCGGCGAATCGGGCATTCACGAATGTATTTGAGTCCGGCTTCGCCGTGCCGGACTGGAAACTGCATATCACGAACCGTGTGCAGTACTTCCTGCTCGACCTCGACCTGAATCGAGTTGTCGACGTGGTCAACCTTGATGACATGGTGACTTCGATGGACATCACCACTCAGCTAAGTGGCCAACGCCCGGGATCGGCAGGACTATTTGCCGGGGGCGGATTCGACGAGGGTACGTTTTGGAAAACCAACCGTGTGAACCCGTCACAGGGTATCGCAAGTCCCACGCTGGGTATCGTTGACCAGATTCAGGTTTCGCGTGGTCACCGTCAGGTGAGTCAGGGTTTTTGGCGCAGCTACAATAGCGATCCATACGCCGGCCGAAACAAGGACAAGGCCATTCAGGATTTCGAGGCTTTCCTTCAGGGGCGAAACCGGCCGAGGCGTCCGTCTGACTTGATCCGCAAGCAGGCGCCGTACACACCGGCCCGGAAGTTTTACAAGCGTACCTCGTGGCAGGCCAACGACCCACTCGTGCACTACACGATCAACGACCTGACCGATCCGCTGATCACCGATGCCAACAGTACTAACAATGTGCTTCAAATCCGGCCGCCGAGCATTTCCTCTGCAGAGGTTATCGCCAAGAACAGTAACCTTGGTCGCTTGAACGAGCGGTATCAACCGTGGGGAGGGGGAGGCCAGTTGGCCGGCGTCAATGCATTCAATTATTACGTCAAGGATCCACTCGTCGTGAGCAGCGATGCGTGGAAATTCCCCGATAACAAATTCCCCGGCATCGGTTGGCTGGGGCGCGTCCATCGGGGCACCCCGTGGCAGACGATGTATCTCAAATCCGGCGTGGCATCGCTCACCAACTGGTGGGCCTGGGCTGGCAGCGTCGGTACACACCCGACCAACGACTGGCGATTGCTCCAACTGTTCACGGCGGCCCCGAACGAAAACGCGGCGCGAGGTCTGCTCTCGGTCAACCAAACCAACGCGGCGGCTTGGGCGGCGGTATTCGCTGGGATTCCGGTTTTGTCCAACTCACTGCCGGACAGCCCGACACTTGGTGCCTACGTTGCGAACAACGGCACGGAGGAGACGCCGCACATCATCCAGCCCTCCATCCCGCCGGATTACCCGCAGCATCCGCAGTTGGACTGGATTTTGCACGGCACACATGGTTTGCCGACTTTCTGGGTCAACGGCCAGTCGAACGTGATCAACGGGCTGTATCAGCAACGTGCCGCCATGGGTGGATTTCGGAATCTGGGCGACATCCTCTCGACGCCGACACTTACCGAGTTGTCGCCATACCTCAACCTTGGCCGCGAGCAATTGGCCCAAAGCGGCGTGCCGACGGAACAGCAAAAATTCGCCATTCATGAAAACCTGATGGAGTGGTTGCCGCAGCAAATTTTGTCCCTCGTCAAGGAGGACGAACCCAGGGTTACGGTGTACGGTTTCGGGCAGACGCTCAAGCCGGCTGATCGATCGATCGTGACGCGCCCCGGGCAGTTTTACGGAATGTGCACCAACTACACCATCACCGGTGAGGTCTTCACCAAAACCACCTACCGGATGGAGGAACAGTGGGAGGGAACAAACAAGGTCTACCGTGCGGTGGTGGAGGACTATCAGGTGTTGGACGAGCTGTAGCACAAAATGAAAAACAGGCAGACACTCTCCGCGGCGTTGCTGACGATGCTCATCGTCGGTCTGGCGTACTTGAGCTTCCGGCAGGGGCCGGAGGAGGCGTCCATCTTGCCAACGGCCAGGCCGCTTGGCCAAGCGCAGCCCGGAGAGCCCGAGACACTCGCCCGCCTGGCCAAGCCGGTAGCTCTCCCGGCCACGGCGCCGGAAACTGCCAACGCTGAACCAGCGGAAGAGCAATATCCGCATCGGCTTCGCAACACAAAAGAGCCCATCGGCGAGATGGTTCGTAATGAGACTGCGGTGCTGCTTCGCAACGCCCTGATCGACACCTCGCTTGGCACCGAGTTGGACATCCCGGACTCGCTTCGCGCCGGGGCCGATCCAAAGACTTACATCGC
>CAJXAU010000102.1 GCA_913050205.1 uncultured Verrucomicrobiota bacterium | reverse complement strand
AACCCCGCCTCACCGGAAAGCACGCCCGGCTTGGCCAAGCGGGCGACGCCGTCTCTGGGACAGTCGCCCGCCAAACAATGGATCTACTGCGGCACGCGCGAATCACCGGCAGTTCGACTTCGCTGGAATCCGGCCTCAAGGCGCTTGGTTTTCTCAATTCGTTTGCCCTGCCGCGTGGCTCGCAAATGTGGGAGTGCCCGATGTACCAACCGGACA
Organism: uncultured Verrucomicrobiota bacterium; assembly: GCA_913050205.1. Taxonomy (GTDB): domain Bacteria; phylum Verrucomicrobiota; class Verrucomicrobiia; order Limisphaerales; family UBA1096; genus UBA1096. Next base: position 6,138 of record CAJXAU010000102.1, on the reverse strand, counting down.
TCCTCGCCGCCGCCTACGCCGTGGCCGCCAATCACGACGCCTGGCGTTGCACCGGCGAAGAGCACTATCTTTCCGAGGCCATCCGGTGGGCGGAAACCGGCGTGCCGTTCATCTACCTATGGACGCTGCCGAACAAGCCGATGATGCTCGGGGCCACCATCCCCGTTTTTGGCAGTACGTTTTTCAGCCACTCGTGGCTGGGGGTTCCGGTGCAGTGGTGCGGTCTTGTTTACAGCTACCACGTCTGGCACCTGAAGGAGACGCTGGCAACACATCCTCGCCTGGCCAAGCGCTTGGCCAAGCGCAGCAACCTCGCCTTCACCCCGGCTGACTGGCAGCGGATTGTTCGGCATATCACCGTCAGCGCCATGCACCAACAATTTGCCGACGGCGACAAAATCGGCACTTATCCGGACAGCATCGTGGCGTTCGAAAAGAAGATGCCCGCTTTCATCAACCCGGAGGACATCATGGTCAATGCCCTCCTGCTCAATGGTCACAACCCCGACATCAAGACCCTTCGGCTTGGCCAAGCGGCGCGGCCGATCACCATCAGTTCCGCCGCGAAGCTTAAGACAAAATCAGACAACGATTCGCTCGCAATCGAGTTCGAATACTATCCCGATCAACCGGTTCACTTTCTCGTGAACGGTGTCCGGCCGAAGAACATCAAGATCAACGACCACCCCCTAAAGCGCGTTAGCAAACCCACCCACCGCAATGCCGGCTGGTGGCAGCCCGATAACTCGAACCGAGTCTACATCACCGCCCCGCCCCAAACAAAAAAAGGTATCCTGGAAATTGCCGACTAGGGCCTAATCGCACGGAGCATTTTCATCTGCTCCTCCGCGGGTTTCTCCAACAACTCGGCGAATGCGCTGTAAAAGGCATTCATGTCCTCGTAACCACCGTAACGACAGACCGCCGCGCGCCAGCCTTTTTCGCCAAGCATCGGATAAAATCGTTTCGTGAACTGTTTCACGCTTCGCCCCTCGGAACGATGAATCAGCAGCGCCACCGCCCAGGCCCCGGCGTCGTATGCCAGATGCCGATAATATTTTTTCAAGTGCGGCCGCTCCTTTTCAATTTTTCCGACATCCTCAAAATCAACCAGAGTGGCCTCGCCGTTCTCGACCGAATTGGCCATGCGCATCGACTTCTTCATCGATTTTTCGAAGTCGATCCAGTCGTGTTTGTCGCCAAGGTAAAATGCCAAAAATTCCGCGCCACCCTCGGTCAACCAGGTCGGCGTCCGATCGTGCGCGCGCTGAAACACATGCGCGTACTCGTGGATGCCTCGTGTATGCAGATACGGCATCGGAAAACCGTGTGGGTTAATGAACACCAGTTCGGCCAATGGTTTGTCGAGGAAGTCGACATACGAAAGATACGCCTCGGTGGAACCATCCCTCGCCCGCTCAACCAACGAGCCACCTTTGCGTTCCAAACAATCCTGCACACGATCCCGCGCTTTGCCGTGCCGATTGCGGCAGTAGGCATCGATGATCTTTTCAGCGATCTCGTCCGATTTCAGTTCATCCTCCTCCTGCCCGATGATGTAGACGCACAGCGGACCGTAGTTCCCGAGGTAATCGCGCGTGGTGTCGATGCCCTTCTTCAAAACGCGATACCACTTCTCGGGATAATTCAGGTTCCGGACATACTTCGGCTCCGCCTCTGTCAAAACCATCCGCTGGGACACATCCTCCGCGACACTCCCACTTTGACTACAGAATAGAAATAAAACCAAGCCGCACACACGGGCGCTCGTTTTTTGCACTACTGAAATCATGCAGGAAAAGTATCAACAAAAGAACGCAGTTGAAGTGAAAAACCGGTTTTTTTAATGCCACTTCGACCGCCAAGCGGGTTAGCTTTCCCTCGCGATGCCAACAGTAACACGAATTATACTCATTCTCATTTTCATGGGTGCCTGGGCCAGGCCGCTTGAGGCGACTCCCGATAATCTCCGCGCCACTCCCGTGGCGAACAAACTCGGATTGGCTCTGAATCAATTCGCCTTCTCATGGGATGCAGAGGGGCAAATCGGCTACCGAATACTCGTCGCCAGCGACCTCCGAAAACTCTACGCGGACGTCGGCGATTTATGGAACAGCGGCCACCGGCTTTCATCGGAAAACAAAAACATCCTCTGCACAGGCAAAGCATTTCCTGACGGGGCCAAGGTTTGGTGGAAGGTCCAAACTTGGGACACCGATGGGAACGCAAGTGAATTTAGTGAACCGTCCGTCATCGCGGTTTCTCAACAACACCCGGGCGTCACCCCCCAACGCAGACCGACTCACAAGTCTGGCGAAGGCCGTTTTGAATTCATTGACGGGCGGCACGGGCAGGCACTTCGATTCGGCAGGGACAAGCCAAGGGTTGAGGCTGCGGGGTATCCCGGGCTCCATTCCCGTAAAGGGGTCACCCTCAGCGCATGGATCCGACCGGAAAACATCACCAACCACTGGCAGTGCATTTACCGCAAGGAGGATGGCGAACACCGTCGCCTGTTGGCCATCGGTCAGGAGGGGCAGTACTGGGGGCTTTGGTTTGGCCTGAATATTTCCGGCTACAAGGAATACGGCGGACGAATCGACAAGGCCAACCTGTCGGATGGCAAATGGCATCATGTTGCCGCCTCGTACGACGGAAAAACAGTTCGCCTCTTTTTCGATGGAAAAAAAATCAGTGAAACGTCCATCGAGGGAGAGCTTGGCGCAACCGGCAACGCCCCGGCCTGCATCGGGTCGTACGGAGACAAACGCGAAATTTTTGAGGGAGATATCGATGACGTGCGGGTCTACAGCTTGGGATTATCCGAAAACGACATGACCAAACTCGCGGCCGGCGAAACCGATGTAAATAACAAGGCTCTCACAGCCCACTGGAAGCTCGATGGAAACATCGACAACGAGAAAATGTTTCTCCCCGAGCCGCCCACGAAAAACCGGGTGGTTTTCGTCGGGGACACGCTGATCTCACGGATGGAAAAGTTAGGCTATCTCGAGACTGCGTTGACCGCGCACTGGCCAAATCACGACATCACATTTCGCAATCTCGGCTGGCCCGGCGACGACGTGTTCGGCACGGCGAGGGCGGAGTTCAAGGACAGCCGCAACACTCGCGGCTGGCAGTCCGGCCCCGCTGATGGCGTTGGCTATCGCGCGTTGTTGAAACACGTTTCCGATGCCAGCCCGAGCGCCATCATCGTGGGGTACGGCAGCAGTGTGGCGTTCGAGGAAACAGGCCTGTCGCTTGACCAGTTCAAGTCCGGCTACACACGCCTGTTGAGCGCGTTCAGCGACAATGGAGCCAAGCTGATACTCTTGACGCCGCCACGGCAGGAAGCCACCGGCTCGCGGTTGCCGGGCTTGGCCAAGCGTAACGAGCGGCTTGGCCAAGCGGCCCGATTCATCCGGGAGATTGGCCAGAAAAACGGGCATCTTGTGATCGATCTTCACGGCAAGCTCATCTCGCCCACCGACGAGCCGATCACGGAGAACGGCGTGCAGTTAAACGACCTCGGCTATCGCCGCTTGGCCAAGCTGGTGATGGAGGAACTTGGCCTCGCCAGCGAGTTGGCTTCCCAAATCGTCCTCAACCCGGACCGTGTTGTGTCTACCCGCGGCGGCTTGGCCACGGACAATCTTGTGACCACGGAGCGCGGAATTCGTTTCGATTTGCGAACTGACCGATTGCCAAGCGATTTCCTCACCCCAGACCGCCGCGTGAGTGTCACCTCCTCGGCCAATCGTTTCCGACTAAGGATCGACGGTGTCGATATATTGACAACCGACCCCAAGCGACCGGCGCTTGGCCAAGCGATTCTGCATGGGCCGGAATACGCAACCACCGAAAAACTCCGCGCCGAGATCATCCAAAAAAATGTCCAACACCGTAGGCGGCTCCGCCCCCTAAACCGCACGTACATTTTTCTGTTCCGCTCCTACGAGATGGGGCACCTCGGCTATGAGATGGAGGAATTCGCCCGGCTCGTGACAGCAGCCGAGGAACGCATCGCCCGGCTGCGTTTGCCGCGAACCCACCGTTATTCCATCGAGCGAATTGACGCATGGCAACCGGTTCACAACGACCCCGAGCACGAAGTTCCCCGACACATCCCGTCACCGGATACGGCCGGTGAAGTTGCCAGCATGACCGTACCCGACGGCTTTGCACTGAATCTGTTCGCCGCCGACCCGATCCTTACCAACCCGATCAATCTCAACTGGGACACACGGGGACGGGCGTGGGTCTCGATGAGTTCCACCTACCCGCACATCAAACCGGGCACGGAACCCAATGACCGTATCGTTATCCTTGAGGACATCAACGGCGACGGTGTTGCGGAAAAATCGACCGTGTTCGCCGAGGGTCTACTCGTCCCCCACTCGGTCATGCCGGTGCAGGGAGGTGCGTACGTCTGCAGTGCCACTGAGTTTTTGTTCCTCGCCGACACCGACGGCGACGATCGGGCGGATGAACGGCGTGTGGTCTTTTCCGGGTTTGGCAACGCCGACGTCCACCACATGATTCACGCCCTGCGCTGGGCACCGTGGGGCGAGTTGTATTTCAACCAATCGATCTACATCAACAGCTTCATCGACACACGCTGGGGCAAGCGCCGACTCAATGGCAGCGGCCTCTGGCGGTTCCGGCCGGAAACGGAGCGACTCGAAGTCTTTGCACGCGGCGCAGTCAACCCATGGGGCCACGCGATCGATCGCTGGGGTCAATCTTTCATCACCGACGGCGCGGGTGGACAGGGGCCTCACTTCACCTTTCCCGGGGCGGCTTTTCGGAGTGCCGTCGGCGCACCCCGCACCCTGCCCGGCCTCGTGCCCGGCAAGCCGAAGGGCACCGGTTGCGAGGTGCTCTCCGGCCGCCATCTCCCGGCCGAGTGGCGGGGGAGCATTGTTGAAAACGATTTTCGCGCCAACCGTACCGTCCGCTACGAACTCACCGACAACGGCAGCGGCTTTGCCGCCAAGGAAGTCGAAACGCTTATCCGGTCCAGCCGCAACACCTTCCGCCCGGTCGACCTCAAGGTCGGCCCTGATGGCGCGCTCTATATTGTAGACTGGTACAATGCGATCATCGACCACGGCGAGGTGGATTTTCATCACCCACTCCGCGACAAGGCGCACGGTCGAATCTGGCGACTCACGGCCAAGGATCGCCCACTCGTCGAGCGGCCGCACATCCACGGTGCCCCGGTGGAACTGCTGTTGAATCACCTCAAATCTCCCGAGGATTACACCCGCACACAGGCCAAGCGCGAACTGGCCTCCCGGCCCCGTGCCAAGGTTTTGCCCAAGCTCAAGGACTGGGTCGATGGCCTGTCTCCGTTTGACCCCGATTTTGAACATCATCGGCTGGAGGCACTTTGGCTTCACGGCACGCTCGACACGCCCAACGAGTCGCTGCTTCGCGCGGTGTTGAACTCGCCGGAACCCCGTGCCCGAGCCTGCGCGGTTCGCATGCTGTTTCATTGGCACGACCGCATCGACAAGCCATTTGAGTTGTACGCTGCCGCGGCTGAGGATCGTCATCCCCGCGTCCGGCTGGAGGCGGTGAACACCCTGCGCGAAACCGGTTCACTCCAGGCAGCCAACATCGCCATGCGAGCCCGTCGTCACGCTGGTGACTCATTTCTGGACTACGCCACATGGCTTACAGCCCGCGAACTGCGCGACGACTGGCTGCCTGCTCTGCAGTCCGGCAAACAGGTGTTCGACGGCGAGACCGGGCTGCTTCAATACGCGCTCAAGGCTACCGGCGACCCACGCGCCACCGCTACGCTGGTTACGCTGATTCGCGAAAACAAAATCGCCCGGGACAACCTTTCGAACGCCGTCCGCACCATCGCCGGGCTGGGCCAGTCGGAAGAGATCGATTTCGTGTTGTCGTTGGCAAACGATCAGCCATCCCTGCTACAGCCGGTCGCCGCCGGGGCGAGGCAAAATTCCGCCCAACCCGCCCAACCCGAAATCGTTGTCGCCCACCTTGGTCATGCCGATCAATCGATCAGGGAAGCCGCCGCCGAGTTAGCCGGCCTCTGGAAAATAAAAACAGCGCACGCCCCCTTGGCCAAGCGAATCGTCGAATCACAACAAGCCAGTGAACGCCTTA
>CAJXAU010000101.1 GCA_913050205.1 uncultured Verrucomicrobiota bacterium | reverse complement strand
CTCGACCCGGTTTTCCTCTGGACCAACATGGTGTTTTACACCTGGTCAGAGGATGTGATGATGGGCCTGATCAAGGCGTTCATTTTTGCCGGCATCATCGCCACCGTCTCCTGCTACAAAGGCATGAATTGTGGGCAGGGAGCCGAGGGGGTCGGGCGAGCCACCACGCAGGCAGTCGTCACCTCCTCGATCATCATCCTGATCAGCAACTTTTTCGTGACTCTCGTCCTTAACAAAATTCTCATTTACTCCGATTGATTGAAGTCAGCCAACTGCGAAAAAGTTACGGGACACAGGAGGTCCTCTCCGGGGTGGACTTGTCGATTGATCGCGGCGAGTCGGCGGTGATCATCGGGGGCAGTGGCTGTGGCAAAAGCGTCCTGCTGCGCCACATCATCGGTCTCATCCAACCCGACTCCGGTGACGTAAAAATCGACGGCGAGAGCATCGTCGACCTGAATGAACGGCAGTTGATCAAGGTGCGTCGAAAATTCGGCATGCTATTCCAGAGCGCAGCACTGTTCGACTCGCTGACCGTTGAGGAGAACGTCGGCTTTCTGCTCGACCGCGAGCAGACCCTGTCCCGTTCGGAAATCAAAAAAACCGTGGCCGAGGCGCTGGACCTCGTCGATCTCACTGGCACACAGGACAAAAAGCCAGCCGAACTCTCCGGAGGCATGCGCAAACGGGTCGGCCTGGCGCGAGCGATTGTTTACAAACCGGAGATCATCGTTTACGACGAACCCACCACGGGGCTCGATCCGGTGGTTTCGGACAGCATTGACCAACTCGTCATCAAGATGCGCGATCAACTCAACTGCACCACGATCGTCGTCACACACGACACCCGCAGCATGCGGCGCGTGGGCAACCACGTGATGATGCTCCATCACGGCGTGATCCACGCCAACGGCAAACCGGATGAAATTTTCAACTCAACCGATCCGATCGTCCACAAGTTTGTGAACGGCATTGCTGATCCAAAAGACCTGGAGTTCTGACATGAAATCGAAGACAGAATGGAAAGTCGGCCTGTTCATCGCCATCTCACTGGTGATCGCCGTCGCGCTGGTTCTCAACTTCGCCAAGGGCATCAGTCCCCTGACCAAGACCTACTCACTCAACCTCACGACCAAGAACGTGGACGGAATCGTCCGCAACGCTGTCGTCATGATGGCCGGTGTCCCCGTAGGCAATGTTTCAAAGATCAGTCTGGATACCGACAAGTCCGAGGTCACCATCAAGATTCTCATTGAGGATGAATTCAAAATTCGGGAAGGCTCCAAGTTTCACATCGAGACCGCCGGATTCCTCGGAGACAAGTACATCGGCATCATCCCGACAAAGGAACAGGATGCCCCGATGCTCGAGGACGGTGCCACCGTGCCATGCGAGGAGTCTTTTGACCTGATGCGAGTGGCCCGGTCGACCTCCGGCGTCGTCAACCAACTCAACTCCGCCGCCTCACAGATCACCAACATCATCGATCGCATCGATGGAAAACTGCTCGACGAACGCACCCTCACCGACCTCGCCGCTGGCCTGCGCAACCTCCGCGACATTTCCGAGAACGCCTCCAAGACCATCGCCAGCGTCGACCTCCTGATTACCACCAACACACCGCCCATCCAGCAGGCCATAGGCAACGTCGTCGATTTTTCCGAGGAACTCAAATCCGCGGGCGGCGAACTGCGCAGCATCATCGACACGAACCGCGTCGTCGTGAACGAATCGATGGCGAACATCAAAAACACCACAGAGTCGCTCAACAAATTGATCGCCGCCGCCGAGCGTGGAGAGGGGCTGGCCGGCAAGCTGTTCGCCGATGAGGAACTCGCTCAAAACATCGTCACCCTTTCCAGCAACCTCAACGAGGTCAGCGTAAAGCTCAACCGGCGCGGCCTCTGGAGCATCCTCTGGGAGGACAAAAAGAAAAAGAAAGAGGAAGCCGAGAAGGCCCGCAAAGAGAAAAATCGTTGATGGCCAAGCCCACCGACATCCGGGTCGTCGCGACACAACTTTTCTTCCTGCCCGTCGAGACTCGAGTACCACTCAAATTTGGCACCGAGACCCTCACCCACGTCACCTGTGCCCGGGCAAGACTCACTGTCCGGTTGGCGGATGGCCGCACCGCCAGCGGCTGGGGCGAAACTCCACTCAGTGTCCAGTGGGTCTGGCCAAGCGCCCTGCCCTTCGAACCCCGACACCAAGCGCTAAAGAGTTTCTGCCTCCACTTGGCCAAAGCATGGGCAGAGTTCGACGCTGCCGGCCATCCACTTGAGCTTGGCCACGACTTTCAGCAAACCGAACTTCCCCGCCTGCTGACGGCGTTCAATCAGGACTCAACGGCAGGCGAGTCGATGCCCTGGCTCGCCGCGCTTGTCTGCTGTTCGCTCTTCGACATCGCGCTGCACGATGCGCTTGGCCAAGCGCTTGGCCAAGCGACCTACGACACGTATTCCGCCGAGCATCTCAGCCGAGACCTTGGCCAATTCCTCGAGCCAGCGACCGGTGCCGACGTTCAATTTGACGGCCGCTACCCAGCCGAGTTTCTCAACCCCAACCCGCCAACCAACCTGCCGGCATGGCACCTCGTCGGAGGGCTCGACCCGCTCGATGATAGTGAACTGACCGGCGACGAACCGGACGACGGCTACCCGGTTTTACTCGCCGACTGGATAAAAACAGACGGCCTGACCTGCCTGAAAATCAAGCTGCGAGGAAATGATGCGGCGTGGGATTACGAGCGTCTCGTCAAGGTCGGCCACATCGCCACCGACAACGGAGTGCTTTGGATGACCGCCGATTTTAACTGCACAGTCACCAACCCGGCCTACGTCAACGAGATCCTCGACCGCCTCGTGACCGACCACCCGCGGCTTTACGGCATGATCCTCTACGTCGAACAACCGTTCCCGTACGAACTTGAGACGAACCGAATCGATGTCCACAGCGTCTCCGCCCGCAAGCCACTGTTCCTCGATGAGAGTGCACACGACTGGCAGTTGATCCGGCTCGGGCGCGAACTGGGCTGGACCGGTGTGGCACTCAAGACATGCAAGACTCAGACTGGCGCCATCCTCAGCGCGTGCTGGGCCAAGGCCCACGGAATGACACTGATGGTTCAGGATTTAACCAACCCGATGCTGGCGCAGATTCCCCACATGCACCTTGCCGCCCGCACCGGCACGATCATGGGTGTTGAGACCAACAGCATGCAGTTTTATCCCGCAGCCTCTGCGAATGAGGCAGCGGTGCACCCGGGCATCTACCAGCGACGCGATGGCCAAGTTGATCTGTCCACCCTCACCGGTCCCGGGTTCGGGTATCGATTGGAAGACATCACCCGCGAACTGCCGGAGCCGGCAGCAGAATTTTGTGAAGGCACATGAGTGACGGACGGAAAACAATCCTGTTCATCGCCGGCGAGGCCAGTGGCGACACACTCGGGGCGGAACTCATCCGCGCCATCCTCCAGCAACCCGAGGGGCAGGATATAAACTTCATCGGTGCCGGTGGCCCGAAAATGGAAGAGGCGGGGTTGCGAGCAGAATTCGACCTCAGCGAACATGCCGTGGTCGGCATCTGGGAGGTGCTAAAAAACTACACCAAGTTTCGCCGCCTGTTTCAGCAACTCGTCGACCTCGCCACAAAACACGAACCGGACGCCATCGTGTTGATCGACTACCCCGGGTTCAACCTTCGCTTCGCCCGGGCGATTCGCAAGTACCAGACGCAGGGCGGCGGCGCGTTCAAGGAGTGGCAGCCAAAAATCATCGCCTACGTCTCTCCCCAACTCTGGGCTTGGAAGGCCGGGCGTGTCACACAAATCGCGGCTGACTTCGACCTCATGCTCTCAATATTTCCGTTTGAGAAAAAGTGGTACGCCGAGCGTGTGCCAGAGTTTGCCGTTGAGTTTGTCGGCCACCCGTTGGTCGACCGATTTCCCCAGACCCGGCCGGAAGATCGCCCCCCTTCCAACAACCCGGATCTGTTTACCGAACACCCTGAAGTACTTCTCCTTCCCGGCAGCCGGAGCCGGGAAGTCGAAAAACATCTGCCGGCCATGATCGAAGCCACGGACATCATCGCCACAAAACAGAAAATCAGGTTGCGGATGGTGTTACCCAGTGAAGAAATGCTCGCCTTGGCCAAGCGGCACATCCCGACCGGCACCCAGATCGACCTACAAATCGGCGACCTTGCCAAAGCGCTTGGCCAAGCGGCACTGGCCATCGCATCCTCCGGCACCGTCACCATGGAGTGCGCCTGGTTCCGGGTGCCGACTGTCGTACTCTACAAGACCAGCCCACCGACCTACGCCATCGGAAAACTAGCCATCAAAGTGCCGCACTTGGCCATGCCCAACCTTCTGGCCGGGGAGGAGCTTTTTCCCGAATTCATCCAGTCACAGGCCTCCCCGGAAAACCTCGCTGAAGCCAGCCTGCGCCTGCTACAGGACAAAAACGAGCGGAACCGAATCCTCGATGGCCTCGACCAAATCGCCATCCAACTCGGCGAACCGGGCGCCGCGACCCGCGCTGCCCAAGCCGTCCTCGGCACCCTCAACTAACGCTCTTTCTCGACCGGGCGTATTGGGTTGGTTAGGTTTTGGGGAGGCATGGTTCAGTATCTTGATCTTTTGCGGCTCGTCCTGAATGAAGGCAAGGCCAAGGGCGACCGCACCGGCACCGGGACGATCTCCGTTTTTGGGGCGCAGGCTCGTTTCCCGGTGGGCGAATGTTTCCCCGCGCTCACCACGAAGAAGCTCCACTTTCGATCGATCATTCATGAGTTACTTTGGTTCCTGAAGGGCGACACAAACATCAAGTACCTCAACGACAATGGTGTGACGATCTGGGATGAGTGGGCGGATGAAGATGGCGACCTCGGCCGGGTTTACGGCGCACAATGGTGCGACTGGAAACGACCGGATGGGACATCGGTAAACCAAGTCGACCGATTGATCTGCGAGTTGAAAAACAACCCGGACAGCCGCCGACACATCATCAGTGCATGGAACGCAGGCGAACTGGATCAGATGGCGCTCACGCCGTGTCATGCGATGGTGCAATTTTATGTGAACGACGGTGAGTTGAGCTGTCAGCTTTATCAGCGCAGCGCCGATCTTTTTCTCGGAGTACCATTCAACATCGCGTCCTACTCGCTGATGCTGATGATGGTGGCACAGGTTTGCGGATTGAAGCCGGGCGAGTTTATCCACACGTTTGGCGACCTGCATCTTTACTCGAATCATCTCGACCAAGCCAAACTGCAACTAGCCCGTGAGCCAAGGGCGCTACCCACGATGATCATCAATCCCGAGGTGAAGGACATTTACTCGTTTCAGTACGGAGACTTTGAGTTGCGAAACTACGACCCTCATCCGTCGATCAAGGCGCCGATCGCCGTGTGACCGATGTCCGCCCTGCCCTTCAAGGCCATCGCCGCGATGTCGCTCAACCGGGTGATCGGCAACGGCAACGCCATTCCGTGGCATCTGCCGGAGGATTTTAAGTGGTTCAAGGAAACGACCATGGGCCATGTACTGGCGATGGGGCGCAAGACGTTCGAATCAATCGGCAGACCGTTGCCCGGACGTGAAACAGTCGTGCTCACGCGCAACCCCGGCTCAGTCTCCGGGGTACAGACGCTTGGCAGCCTCGAGGCGCTTGGCCAAGCGGAGGTGTATCTGAACCGGACGATCTTTATTTGCGGCGGCGCGGAGATCTACAGCCAAGCGCTTGGCCAATGCTCGGATCTGTTCCTGACGCGGGTTAAGCGCGAGGTGGAGGGCGATGCCTTTTTCCCTGAGTTCGAGTCGCTTTTTGACTCGGGTGTTGTGCTTCGCGAGGCGGACGATTTCGACATCATCCACCACCGGCGGCTTGGCCAAGCGCACGCAGCGACAAGCGGCGATTGACTTGGACTTGGCCAATGGGTAATTTTTCCAAGCATGATTGCCGCTGGAACCCAAGCGACCCCGCTTCCGGACTCCCCCATTACGCAGAATACCGGTGTTGAATTAACGGAGATTTTCCTCTCTGTCGCACCGTTTCTCGACGGGGTTCAGCAGCAGTTATCCAGGCAGATTGCTGAATTTGACCCCGAGATTACCCCGTACGCCGAGTACGCACTGTCCCGGCAGGGCAAGCAATTGCGGGCGGCATTGACCGGCCTCGCGGCGAATTGTGCCGGAGGCTGGAACAAAGACGTGACGCAGGCTGCGGTCATCATCGAAATGGTGCACTTGGCCACGCTGGTGCACGACGACATCATGGACGAGGCGGCAGTGCGCCGAGGCAGACCCACGCTCGCCAGCAAGTGGGGAAACTCCATCGCAGTGCTGACCGGCGACTGCCTGTTCGCCCATTCGCTGAAGCTGGCTTCTGAATTTCCCACCACGGACGTCTGCCGCGCCGTCTCCACCGCCACCCGCAACGTCTGCTCCGGCGAGATCATCCAGAACAATCACAA
>CAJXAU010000100.1 GCA_913050205.1 uncultured Verrucomicrobiota bacterium | reverse complement strand
TCCGCCTCGCTTGGCTCCCAGCCGGTGGCGGCGAGGTTCAGGTATTTCTCCGTCAACACCTTGGCGATGATCTCGCGGGAGTGATCCCACTTGTAAATGATCTGGTCGAGCACCCGGGCGTCGGAGTGCTGCGCGGTGAAGCTCATCCCGACCAAATCGAGCCGCATCCGGGTCATCTCCTCGATCACGCTCGGGATGTTGGTGAACCACCAGCAGCCGAACACGTGCAGGTTGCGGAACTTGCGCGCGATGACACACAGCTCGTGCTGGCTCTCGCGCGACAGCACGGTGCAGAGAAATTTGTTGTCCGGGTGACCGGAGCAGAGATTCTCGAGACCGATCAGGCTTGGCTTGCCGATGCCGTCGCCGGCCAACTGCATCGCGGCGTTCACCCCGCGCTTCACGCCGATCATCAGCGCGAACGCCAATCCGCTCTCGCGGCAGAACGGCAGGATGGCGCCGTCGATCAGCTTGGAGCATTGCGTGTCCGCCGGGTACTCGAATGTCGGCGGCAGGGAGACCATCACGTACAGCGCGTCCATGCGCTTGGCCCAGTCCCGCAAAAACCGCTGCACCTCCTCCATCGTCTTGCCGGAGAAATCCGCCTGCACTTCGTAGCCGGCTTCAGCCAATTGAGGCGCCACGCTGTCCCACTCAAGCAGCAGCGGATCGATGCGCAGCGCGGAGGTAAACCGTTCGTCCCGCTCAAAGCCGGCGTCCCACTTGGGCGTCTCCAGCGCATCGAACGGCGAGTTGGTCATGCAGATGGTGTTGACCTTGGCCAGCTCCATGCAGCGCGTGATGTAGTCGTTCGGATCCTGCTCGGCGAACCACCGGCGGATGCTTGGCAGGTCGCGCTGGTTGGCGTCGAGGCCAAGCCGGTTGAGGACGGTCAGCACACCGCGGCACGCCTCAGACAACGGTGAATTCTCGACGAACAACGCGTCCCAAATCATCTGTGCCTGATCCTCCTTGGCCAAGCGCCAGAAATCGTCGTAGCCGATATCGAAGTGCCGGAATGCCTCGGCCACGAGGTAGTGGTAAACGAGTTGATCGTCGATGCCCCACAGCAGCAGCTCTCCGAACGCCGGGTCGTACAGGTGCGTGTGAATGTCGTAGACATTCGTCTCGCGGACGGACCGCCCCACCGCAGCAGAGATCGCCTCCCGCTTGGCTTCAGGGATGATGAGGCTCATTGATTAAACGTCGCAGATGCGAACGCCTTGCTCGAGGGAGGCCAGCTTGTCCTCGCGCTTGGGAATAAACTCCTGCCCGACGTGGCCCTTGTAGCCGGTCTCGAGGATCGCACGCATGATCGCCGGGTAGTACAACTCCTGTGTCTCGTCGATCTCGTTGCGGCCGGGATTGCCTCCGGTGTGGTAGTGGAAAAGATACTTGTGATTATTGCGGATCGTCCGGATGACATCCCCCTCCATGATCTGCATGTGGTAGATGTCGTACAGCAGCCCGAATCGCTCCGAGTCGATCGCCTTGCAAAGCTCCACACCCCAGTCCGTGCGGTCGCACATGTAGTCCTTGTGATTCACGCGGCTGTTGAGCAGCTCCATCACGATGTTCACCTTGTGCTTCTCGGCGATGGACAGGATGCGTTTCAGGCCGGTGGCGCAATTTTTTAGGCCGGTCTCGTCGTCCATGCCGGCGCGGTTGCCGGAGAAACAGATCAGGTTTTTCAACCCGGCATCAGCCACTTCCTTGATGCGTTTCTCGTAAATCTCCACCAGCGTGTCGTGGTGCTCGAGCCGGTTAAACGCCCGGCCAATGCCGCCCACGCGCGTTTTGCCATCCTTCAACGTGCCGGTGGGGAAGCTGACGATCGCGCAGCTCAACCCGTGCTTGCGCATGGTCGGGAAGTCGGGCGGGTCGAGCAGTTCGACCGACTCCATCCCGAGGCTGGCCGCCTTGGCTGCGAGCTTGTCCAAGCCGGTGCTGCCGTAGCACCACTTGCATACAGAGTGGCGGATGTTTCCCTTGAGTTTGTCTTTGCCCTTGGCCGCTTGGCCAAGCGGAGCAGTCGTGAGGGCGGCACCCACGGCAGCGGTGCTGCCGGCGATGGTCTTGAGTGCCGAACGGCGTGAGAATGATTGGTTCATGGCAGAAAAAAAGCGACGCCCACTAAACGCGAAAGCGTCCGGGGCGTCAACGTTTGGAAAAACTAGCGTCGCTTGACCAAGCGTGTGTTAATAGCCTGAGTCAGCCTTGCCCCAAGGCTTCCACAAACGGCTGTTGGCTTTCTGATAGCCGTACTGGTTGAATTTACGTTTGCTCCAGCCTTCGACACGGGCATCGCCCATCAGAATGTTGCCCAGTCCGGTTTGATCTTTTCGGTTATTGCCATTGGTGACACCAAACCCCTCACCTTTGCCCTTGTGCCGGGTCGCCAGTGCATCCCACTGATTCGGCCACATGTGGCCATCATTGAGCGGAGCATCAAGAGCCTCCTCCATGAAAGTGAATGATTTGGTCGGTTCCATCCAACTGGAAAACTTTGCGTTGTACTCACGGTTGGGTGAAGTTGCCGGGCCGCTTACGGCATAACTAAAGTCCCGCCAGTTTGACCATTGACCCGGGCGTTTGAGTCGGATCTTGTCCGTCGGGCAGACATATATATCCTGATTTTTCAGGTAGGGGTAAAGCGTGCCGGTAGTTATGTCCCGGTTGCGGTCGTAACGATCACCGTTAGGTTTCTTTCCGTTGATAAGCCTTTGGGTGGATTTATTGCGGCCTACTAGCCATTGGTGTTTGTCTGGGAGACTGTCGTCGTAGTCATCAGCGTAATAAACCACCGCGAGTCCAAACTGACGGAGTTGGTTTTGACAACTGGTATGGCGGGCCTTCTCTTTTGCCTGTCCCAGTGCGGGCAAAAGTAAACCAGCGAGAATGGCGATGATGGCAATCACCACCAGTAATTCGATCAACGTAAATCCTGATTTAAATCGTGTTTTTTTCATAGGACGAGCACGGTGAACAGCGAACGCTATGCTCCCGAAAACCGTGTGTCAACCCCGCTTGGCCAAGTGCGATAATTCTCAGACGATGGGAATTGGGACATTCCCGTCACCGAATACCGGCAGCGGTTGCATACACTGGTATACCAAAAAAAAGCAGCCCATACGGGCCGCTTCAAAAACTTGATTCGTGCTGATCTAACGCCGGGGGGCGGAGGCACGATCCTGTAACCACTCAACATCTTTGCTGTTGGGTGCTGCTTGGTTTAACCCTCCTGGAGGGGATGGCATTCCGTTAGAATTTTTGTGCGGTACAACGGTTCGTTTGTCGACCCATTTTCTGATCTCAGCATGACCGTCACCAAACGCAAATCCACCGGCCCCATTATGATAGCTTGCAGGCCAATCGATCATCCGAGCACTGCCGCCTCGAGCGTCGCATTTTACAGCGAATGCTGCATCGTTGATGCTGTTCGGGTGTTCGTCTAGGAAGACAAACAAGTTGGCCGGCCCGGGTCTGGACATGTCGCCCGACTTCGCATAGGTGAGAAAGGAGGAGTAGGGCAACCACTGGCCGGCACCACCGCCCTCGCGCGGGTTGCGGCCAAACGACTGACTCATGGATATGCTGCGAATCCGCGGGAGAATTTCCCTGCCCACCTTGACTGTACTCTTGTCTGCCGGACACTTGAAGACTTCGGCATTCATGAGGTATTTACCAAGCAATGCACCCCGTTTGGGATCGAGCAGCAGGCTTTTGTCCACGTTGTCCTTGCGTGAACTGAAATCGAGATGGCCCGGTACCCAAATCTTGCTGGGGCCGCCGAGGCTGCCGGCCAGATAGTCGTCATTATCGTCGGCGTACATTAACCACGCCAGAGCGACTTGCTTGTTGTTACTCATGCAACTGATGCCGGTGGCCTTGGCCTTGGCCGTGGCCAGTGCTGGGAGTAACAGGCCGGCGAGGATCGCGATAATGGCGATCACCACCAGCAACTCGATGAGAGTGAATCCTTCGTTACGTTTTTTCATTGAGAAAGTTTTCTGTTCAGAGGGCGTTGCCGCTCTTGCGGTTGGTGGCGTAGTGCTCTTTCATGTACATGATGTCGCGGTTGTCTTTGTCGTACATGCCGAAGCTGAAGCTGCCGGGTCTGGATGGTGTCCCCACGGTTTTCTTGGCGGCCTCCTTGGTTTTGGATGACAGCCAGCGCTTGGTGGTTGCGTGACCGTCCGCCCAGCTCAGGGTGCTGTAGTCGTTGTGCCACGGGGCGACCGGGTCGATCCAGTTGTTGCCAGCCCCCATTCCGATGATCCACGAGCCCATGTTGTACTGGCGCGGATCGGATTCCTCGACGTAAATGTATTTGCCGGAGGGGTTGACGATGGAGGAGAGGGATTTGACGGAAAGGCTTTGCTGCTCTCCGTTCATGCCGCCGGCCCCGGAGTAGCTCACGAAGGTCAGCGTGGGTGAGGCGGAGGTGATCCGCTTGTCGCCCGGGCAGTGGTAAATACCGGTGTCTGATGTGAAGGGGAACATCAGGCCCTTTCGAATACCGGCTTTTTCAGACTCAATCTCGCGTTCCCGAGCGGTGAGTTTGCCCAGTTGCTGGAGGCGTTCGCGCGGGATGGATGAGGGGCCATGCCACCAGTCGGTTCGGGTGTTGTAGGTGGAGCCGCCACAAATTTTGTCGTCGTTTTCATCGGCATACATCGTCCACGCGAGGGCGAGTTGCTTCTGGTTGTTTTGGCAGGCCGCGCCGGTGGCCAGCCCCTTGGACCGGGCCAATGCCGGTAACAACAGGCTGGCGAGGATTGCGATGATGGCGATGACCACCAATAGCTCAATAAGGGTAAAACCGGACTTAAATTTCGGAGTTTTCATGGCTCAAAAGCGACTGGCCGGGAAATCTATGCCTCCTAAAACCGGGTGTCAACATCTCCTATTAAGTTGTTTTATTGTATTGCTGGAGTTTTTTTTTCTGAAAACTTGGCTGATTCCGTTAGCCCTTGGCCAAGCGCTTGGCCTGTGTTGGCACCGGGGGTTTGACTGGGTTGACGGAATTGGCCACGCTGGCCGGGCGTAGTCATGACGATCTCTGGCAAACCAAGCGACCCCCAAAACCCCCTCGGCGATCTGGAGGAATGGGACGATTTTGTGAAGGAGCGGTACCCCGAACCGGCCGACAAGCAGGCGCTCGTCGGCACCAATCCGGAAAAGACCGAGGAACAGTTTCGCGACTACGAGGCGGAGGCCCGCTCGTCGGTGCGCGAGTTTTACCGGCTCAACCACCGGGGACAGACGCTCGACTTTGTCCGCCAAAAAAGGGACGAGTACCTCAGTCTCAGCCAGCGCGAGATGGGCGTGTGGGAGGCGGCGGAATTTCTCAACACGCTGGTCGATGACAGCGACCCGGACACCGACTTGTCGCAACTGGCGCACCTGTTGCAGACCTCGGAGCAGATCCGTAATGACGGGCATCCTCGCTGGTTTGTCCTCGCCGGGTTCATTCACGACCTCGGCAAGGTGCTGTGCCTGTTTGGCGAGCCGCAGTGGGCAGTGGTGGGGGACACGTTCCCGGTCGGCTGCGCCTACTCGGACAAGATCGTTTTTCCAGAATATTTTGACGCCAACCCGGACAAGCAGTCCGCCGAGTTGCAGACGCCGCTTGGCATTTACGAGGAGGGCTGCGGGCTGGACAACGTGCTGCTCTCGTGGGGGCACGACGAGTATATCTATCACGTAACCAAGAACCACCTGCCGGTCGAGGCGCAGTACATGCTGCGCTACCACTCGTTCTACCCTTGGCACCGCGAGGGTGAGTACAACCAATTCACCAACGCGCAGGATCGTGAGATGCTCAAGTGGGTGCTGGAGTTCAACCGGTACGACCTGTACACCAAGAGCCACGAGCCGCCCGACGTCGCGGGGCTAAAACCGTACTACGAGGATTTGATCGCCGAGTATTTCCCGGCCAAGCTCTGTTGGTGAGCAAAAAAGATCACAAGGTTGCGGCGTTGATGGAGGGCATCGAGGCCGGCGAACACGACCCGCACCTCGTCGGCTACCTGCGCTTCTTCAACGCAGAGCAATTTTACGAGGCACACGACGTACTCGAGGCATTGTGGCTCAAGGATCGCAAGGGGCCGGACGGTGATTTTTTCAAGGGCCTCATTCAGTTCGCCGGATCATTTGTGCATCTGCAGAAGCGGCGCCTGCGCCCGGCGCGGGTGTTGTTCCTGCGCAGCACCACCTACCTGTGCAAGTACCCCTCGCCGCACTACGCTCTGGACGTCGAGGGTATCATCCGCTTGGCCAAGCGCTGGGCAGCCGCCACCGAGGCTGTCGAACCGGAGACTGAGATGTTGGTGGAGACGAAGGCCCCCCGTATCGGTTTCCACCAAACGATTGTCTTCGAATAATTGGTCGGCTGGAATAGCCGTTGACCAATGGCACGCCTGACCAAGCGCTTGGCTGGAGGGACGAGCCAGCGAGTCAGTGGTCGGAATTGGTTTTTTGG
>CAJXAU010000099.1 GCA_913050205.1 uncultured Verrucomicrobiota bacterium | reverse complement strand
CACGATTTGAAGTGGTAGAGCGATTTTCGGGGCTGACCTTGATGCGTTGCCTTCCGAGTACTGATCGTAAGCATCAAATCCGGGCACACCTTCAACACGCAGGATTTCCGACTGTTGGCGATGCCTACTACGGAGGAAACCTCCTGCTGCTTTCCCGTCTCAAAAAGAATTATCGGCCACGGCGGGATGGAACGGAAAAGCCGCTACTGGACCGTGCAGCAATTCATTACAGCAAATTGAGTTTCACGAATCCGCTCACGAATGAATTGGTCGAGATTGAATGTGAATTGGCCAAGGATATTCAGGTGGCACTCAAGTATCTTCGAAAATACGCGACTGCCATCTAGCGGTTCAGTTGCTCCAAGGCAGACATAATCCGCTGTTTCTGTTTTGAAGATTTACTGAGTTGGGATGCCAAAGAATAGGCAGCTTTGGCTTTTTCGGCTTGGCCAAGCGCGACATATAATTCCCCAAGTTTTTCCTGTAATACCGGGCTCCTAGAGGTTACTTTAAATTGCAGTAAATGATCTATCGCTGCCTTCGCAGGTGCGCCACTCGCCAGCCCCTGATTGACGGCCAACAGACGAAACCACTCAATGTCCGGATTGTCGTTTTCCAATAACTCAAACTCGACTTTATCCGGGGATTTGCCGAACGGGCGATACAGCGGATCGCCAACGAACACGGTCTGCCACGAGAGCGCCCGAGTTGCAGCGTAACCCGCTTCAGCAAAAGTAAATCCGTTCTGAATCAATCTCGCAAAGAAAACTGGTTGGTAGGGGGTTAGTTCCAGATACGGCTCGAACACACTGCCAAAAGTGGCTGTCGCCCCTTTGTTGATGAATGGGCCTATCCAACGTGAATGAGCATGACGAATCATTGATCCGTTGTAGGAATGAAGATGATAGGCGATCGCGCCCGGCGCGAAATCCACCTTCTCCTCGGCGAATAAACCCTCGACGTTTATCGCGTACCATCCTGCGTAAAAGGCGATCCGGTCCCCCGGAAAACCGACCGGCAGCGTCGCTGGTTTCTCGTCCACCACTGTGGTGAATCCACTGCGGCGCGTAATCTCACCAACTTGACGCAACCGATCATCACCGGCTTTGTACGCACCAGATTTGATGCCTCTCAAGTCAATGTAGGCGCGACCCCAAAGCCCGGATTTTTCAGCGGCGATTGCGCGGTCGACCAGGCTGTTCGCAAGGTCGGCGGATGGGCCATCCAGCCGGGCCACCATTAACACACCATTTTTTGGTGAGATTGATTTTGCATCAGTGGCGTTGAACACAGGATTGGTTATTACCCCGGCACGCTCCAGCGCTTGGCCAAACCGTGGAAGGAGAGCCAACTCACTATCGACAGAGGCTTCATTGCGTTTAAGGGGAGCTGGCGTTCCTGAAGGAGGCGGGATGCTGGCATCCTTGTTCACGCGGAACGGCACACCCCAGCAAAGCACCAAATAACGGATTGAGCCATCACGACCATTGAGCAACTTGCGCTTGGCCAAGGTCTTGGCCAACGGCTGTTCCAACGTATCAGCAAACTCAGCGCGGGAAATCGTATGACCCTCTGACAGAGGTAAACCGATCAAATTATTCGCGGGCACATTCCGGCGCTTGGCATAATGTTCAGCGATAACCTTAGAGGGCGCCAGTTTACTGTTATATACCACTGCCACGCTTTGACCTTGGCCAAGCGCCAATGAAGGCAACATGAGAGTGCATAGTAAGAGAAAATGATGTCGTTTCATGTGAGAGTTCGTTTCAGCCCGTCGTAAGCAAAGATCACGCTTTCCGGCAGGTCAGCGCTATCCCGGTCGTGGTCATAAAAATCGGTCAGGTGTGTGAGTAGAGTTTCCCCGGCGCCAATTCGGCGTGCTGCTGTCAACGCTTCATCCAGCGTCATGTGCGACGGGTGTTCCATCGGACGAAGAGCGTCCAGCACAGCGACCTGAACGCCTTCAGCTGCCTCGGTTGCCGGTTTTGAAACCTTTTTGCAGTCGTTGTAGTAGGCCAGGCGTTTCTTGCCGGCTTGTTCAAACACAAAACCAAGCGACCCCATGCTGCCGTGCTCCTGATCGAAGGGGATGATTTTTAAGTCGCCCATCGAAAATGGCCCATCGATAACGTGTGGTTCCGGCTTGAAATATCCCCGGATAAATGGCGATTCGAAAGCGTATCGGTAAACCCGCTCTAAATCGCGCATGGTTTTTTGGTTGGCGTAAATGGGGAGGGGGCGATGCCCATTGATGGAGCAAAAGCGGCGGCAATCGTCCAGCCCCATGATGTGGTCTGCATGGGAGTGAGTGAATAGAATGGCGTCAACGTGCCGAATGTTTTCGCGAAGCACCTGTGTCCGAAGGTCCGGCGTGGTATCAATTAGAAACCTGATCTCGTTCGTCTCGATGTAAACTGAGGAACGAGTGCGATGGTTCTTTGGGTTTGCCAGAAACTCGGATGAATACTCCGCGCCAATGATTGGCACTCCTTGAGAGGTGCCCGAACCCAGTATGGTAAAATCAAATTTCACACTCTTTTGTTTTGCCTCAGCAACAATCTCTTTCCACATTCAAACGCGACCGGCCATGCTGACCGATCTCCGCATCAAAAACCTCGCCCTTGTCGATGACCTGACTATTCAGTTTGGCCCGGGGTACAACGCCGTCACGGGTGAAACCGGAGCCGGCAAGTCCATCGTCATCGGCGCCCTTGGCCTGGTACTGGGCGAGCGGGCGGATAGAACGCTGCTTCGGGATGGTAGTGAACAGTGCTCGGTCGAGGCAATCATTGACGTTTCCTCTTTGGACGATGAATTCCACCTCCACCTTCAGGAAAATGGAGTAGAGCCGTGTGAAGAGGGCCAGTTACTGCTCAAACGCACGTTCACGAGCGCGGGGAGCAATCGCCAATTCATCAATGGCTCACCAACATCTCTCTCTGTGTTGTCCTCTGTTGGTGAATGGTTGGTGGACATTCACGGACCTCACGATCACCAATCGCTACTCAAATCGGTTCGCCAACTGGAAATTCTTGATGCCTATGGCGGACTTTCATCCCAGCGAAAAGCGTTCGCTGAGAAGGTCGATGAGAAATCGGCACTCGAGACTGAAAAGGCCGCGCTCATTATCGATGAGGATGCCTACGCCCGAGAATTGGATCTTCTTCGTTTCCAAGTTAACGAAATCGAGGCGGCACAGTTAAATCCAGATGATGAAGATGCCTTGGAGCATGCGTTTCAGCGAGCCACCAACTCTGCCCGGTTGGCCGAGCTTTCAGTCGAGGCCAAGGCATTTATTAACGGCGAAGAGCCAAGCGCTCAGGACTTAATTAACAACGCCGGTCGGGTGCTCCAGAAAATGGCCGAACTGGACGAGGAAGCTGAAACGTTGCTCGAACAGCAATCTCAATTGAGCGAGCAGTTTGCTGAACTGGCCGCCTCGGTGGAGGATTATGCCGAGCGACTGAATCTTGATCCTGAACAACTGCGGCAAGTCGAGGAGCGGTACAACCTGATTCAAACCCTCAAGCGAAAATATGGCGGCACGATTGCGGATGTGGTCGCTTTTGGAGACAAGGCAGCCAAGCGACTGGCTGAACTGGAGGGGCGAGATGAGGCCTTGGCCAAGTTGAATGAAAAAATAGAGCAGGTTGAGCAATCGATTCAATCGCTTGGCCAAGCGCTGAGCGATGCTCGGAAAGAGATCGCGCCTAGACTCGTTGAAGAGGCCGAGCAGCAGTTGAATGACCTTGGTTTTCTCCAATCAAGATTCGATGTGGAAATCGTCGATCCTGTGGAACTTGGCCAAGCGCCGGGCACCTACGCTCGAACCGGCTTCGACCAGATCGAGTTTCTCTTCGCACCAAACCCCGGTGAACCGTTCAAGCCGCTCAAGGCGATCGCGTCTTCCGGTGAGATGGCTCGAGTCATGTTGGCGCTCAAGACAGTGCTTGCGTCGCAGGATAAAATTCCGATTTTGGTATTTGATGAGGTGGACGCGAATGTCGGAGGAGAAACCGCGGCGGTCGTTGGCCAAAAAATGAATGAGATTGGTAGTAAACGCCAGGTACTCTGCATCACGCACTTGGCACCGGTTGCAGCCTCAGGGGCGGCACATTTTCTAGTCGAAAAAATAGTAACCGATGGCCGAACCGTTACACGGGTGTTGCCACTGAATGAGGAAGGGCGGATCGCCGAATTGACGAGGATGCTCGGCGGCAGCGGGAATGCCGCCCGCCAACACGCCGAGGAATTGTTTGTGGGCAGGGAAGGCTGACCCGCCAAACGAGTGTCATTTCGGTGATGCGTAGGTTGATCAAAAAACTCTTTAACAGGCGGACCTGACCACGTAGGCTCCGCGCTCCCCGCGATTCGCGGGCGATTCCCAATCGATGAACAGTTACGATATTGCAGTGATCGGCGGCGACGGCACCGGCCCCGAAGTGACCGCAGAAAACATCAAGGTGCTCGATGCCGCTGGGCAGAAATTCGGTTTCAAACTGAATTACACGGACTTTGACTTTGGCGGGGAGCGATTTCTGCGCACGAACGAGGTGCTTCCGGACAGTGCTTCGGACGACCTTCGAAATTTCCCTGCTGTCATCCTTGGCGCCATCGGGCATCCAGACGTTGCCCCTGGCGTTCTCGAGAAAGGCATCCTCCTCCGTCTACGATTTGAGCTGGAGCAGTACATCAACCTGCGGCCAGTCAAATTATTCGACGAACGATTTTGCCCGCTGAAAGACAAGAAGCCGGAGGACGTGGATTTCGTCGTTGTTCGAGAAAACAACGAAGGCCTGTACACCGGTTCCGGCGGGTTTGTTTTTAAAGGCACACCGAACGAGGTCGCCATTCAGGAAAGCGTAAACACCCGTCGCGGTGTCGAGCGATGCTTGCGTTATGCATTTGATTACACCCGCAAACGAAACAAAGACAAGCAACTGACGCTCTGCGGTAAGACCAACGTATTGACCTATGCCTTCGACCTCTGGGATCGGGCGTTTCATGAGATCGGTGAAGCCGATTATTCGGACATCAAGCGTGAGTACGCACACGTCGACGCCACCACGATGTGGTTCGTAAAAAACCCGGAGTGGTTTGATGTGATTGTCACCGACAACATGTTTGGTGATATCATCACCGACTTGGGTGCAATGGTACAAGGCGGCATGGGAATCGCCGCCGGTGGCAACATCAACCCCGAGGGCACCAGCATGTTTGAGCCGATCGGCGGAAGCGCCCCCAAATACACTGGGCAAAACGTGATTAATCCATTGGCCGCCATCTGCTCCGGCGCGCTAATGCTCGAGCATTTGGGTGAAAACGAAGCAGCCAAGGCCATTGAGGACACCGTAATTAGCGTGACACGAGAGAAGATCAAAGACCTCGGAGCAGGCCGCATGGGTTACTCCACCACCGAGGTGGGCGATCTTGTTGCCTCTTCGCTGTAAGAAACCATCAATCGTTATTTCACGAGAGCCGGCATCCGCCGGCTCTTTTTTTGCGCTTGGCCAAGCGGGGTTGCAACTTGGCCAAGCTGCTCCTATCCTGCCGCCGCCCCTTGGCAAAATAAACGTAACCATGGCTACATCAGGTTCTCTTTTAGGCACGTTTGATTTCGTAGTTTTTTTCGGCGCTCTCCTCGCTATTATGGCCATCGGATTATGGGTGGGCCGTCGAGAAAAATCCTCGAAAGATTATTTTTTGGCTGGCGGCAGTGCACGTTGGTGGGGTGTAGCCGGATCCATTTTTGGTTCAAACGTCTCCGCCAATCACATGGTGGGCATGATGGGTGTGGGATTTGCTGTTGGATTTGCCCAGAGCCATTTTGAGATCACGGCAATCGCTGGATTGTTAATGTTGTGTTACCTCCTTCTGCCAGTATACAGAAAACTTAAGATTTACACCTTGAGCGAGTACCTGAGCAAACGGTACGACGACCGCTCTCGCATTTCGTACTCCATCATCATGATTTCGATCATCGTTTTTGTGATGACCGTTCCTGCGTTTTATATCGGATCACGATCGATCAATTATTTAATTCAAGGCGACACAGGTCAGATGGCAGTAGCGGTCGCAAAATTGGAAAATGATGGAGTCAAGTCGGTCGCTATCTCCAACGCTGGACGAGGCTATTCGGGTGTTCCTGAAGTCAGAATTTCGCCACCGTCAGTTGCCGGTGGTAGCGAGGCAACCGGCAGAGCGATCTTAGGAAGTGGGATCATTGCTGCAGCAAACGTTAAGGCCAGTGGCGAAGGATACAGCAAAGATGCTCCACCGAATGTGAGCGTCGATTCCGGTGAGGCGATTTTGAGTGCTGTAGTCAAAGAGGGAAGTGTGGTGGCGATTGAAATTATTGATGCCGGCGAGGGATACGACCCACAGTCTCCACCAAAAATCATCATCGACCCACCTACTGTTGGCAAGTCAGCGGAGGCGTATGTAGCCGTAACAAAAAACGGTGTGCGAAAAATAGAAGTGACAGCATCCGGTAGCGGTTACAAACA
>CAJXAU010000098.1 GCA_913050205.1 uncultured Verrucomicrobiota bacterium | reverse complement strand
TAAGATTCCCTCTCCATTGATTCCAATCCGACGCCAAAGGATCAATGCTTCCAAAATTTATAAATGAAAAAGTCAATCCAATTGTAATTGCTCTTAAAGAATTCTTGAATTTGAATTTGTTTTTTGAACAACTTGCTTTTTCCTCTTTGAGAATAAGAGAGTTTAGTTTTTGTTTGATTTTTGACATGAACAGGATTTTGTTTTTACTCTGCGCGATATTCTTGATCCCATTTGAAGGGCTTTCAAGCAATAATACGCCTAATATACTATTCGCATTTGCTGATGATTGGGGCAAATACGCTAGCGCATACGCCGAGGTCGAGACTCGGCCAAGCGCAAACTCCGTTGTCAAAACCCCGGTCTTCGACCACATCGCGGACAACGGCGTGCTGTTCAAGCATGCGTTTGTCACGGCACCGTCCTGCACGCCGTGCCGCAGTTCGCTGCTTTCCGGGCAGTACTTTTTTCGCACCGGGCTGGGGTCGATCCTGCAGGGAGCCAAGTGGGATCCGGCGATTCCGTCGTTTCCGCTGATGCTGCACGATGCCGGCTACCACATCGGCGAGACTTACAAGGTGTGGACACCCGGCACACCAAGAGATGCGCCGTACGGGGCGGGGAAGTTTGGATTCGAAAAAAGCGGCAGCCGATTCAACGGATTTTCGCAGGTGACGACCAAGCGCGTGGCCGAAGGCATGTCGGTGGAGTCGGCCAAGCAGACGCTCTACGACGAGGTGATGGGCAATTTTAATTCGTTCCTCGATGCGCGCGAGGGCGACAAGCCGTTCTGTTACTGGTTCGGCCCGACGCTGGTTCACCGCAAATGGATTAAGGGATCCGGTAAGACGCTTTGGGGGATCGAACCTGATGACCTTAAAGGCAAGTTGCCGAAGTTCCTGCCGGACGTCCATGAGGTGCGCGAGGACTTTGCCGACTACCTCGGTGAGGTGCAGGCGTTCGACACGGCACTGGGCCTGATCCTCAAACGGCTTGAGGCGGTGGGTGAACTGGACAACACCGTAGTGGTCATTAGCGGCGATCATGGTGCGCCTGGTTTTCCCGGCGGCAAATGTAACCTGTACGACTTCGGTGTGCAGGTGCCGCTGGCGATTTGGTGGCCCGGAAAACCGGGCGGCCGTGTGGTTGATGATTTCGTGAATCTGATGGATCTGGCGCCGACGTTTCTTGAAATTGGCGGCGTCAAGCGGCCCAAGGTCATGACCGGCCGAAGCCTCGTGCCGGTGCTGAAATCGGACAAGGACGGCTTGGTTGATAAAAAGCGCAACTGGGTGATTACCGGGCGCGAACGGCACGTGGCCAAGGCTCGCGAGGGAATGCTGCCGTATCCGCAACGCGCCCTTCGCACCGAGGAGTTTTTGTACATCATCAACTTTGCTCCCGATCGCTGGCCGATGGGCAACCCGTACAATCTCACAAAGGACAGCACTCCGGAACATCGACTGCTTGAGCACAACACATTCATCACCTTCGGCGATCTGGATGCCAGCCCGACCAAGGCGTGGGTCATCGAACATCGCAACGATGAGAAATGGAAGTGGTACTACGACTACGCCTTCGGCAAACGTCCGCGCGAGGAGCTGTACGTTTTGGCCGATGATCCCGACCAAATCAAAAACGTGGCCAACGACAAAAAGTACGCCGCCGCCAAGCGCAAGCTCAACCGGCAGTTGATGAGCCGCCTGAAAAAGGCACGTGACCCACGTGTGCTCGGCGACGGCTCCACATTCGACAAACCGCCGTACGTGGCCGCGCCGCCAAAGCGCCGTTAGTTGGGGAAAGGGCCTAAAGTCCTTTAAGTCCTTTGGAGCGGTTTTCGTAACTATATTTGGTTTAGAACGTTTAATAGCTTTGCATGAAAACAAGGCTCATTAATCTGTATATCATTCTGTTCGCTGCGATCGCTTGGCCAAGTGCGGAGGCGGCCAAGCGTCCCAATATTGTCTTCATCTTCACCGACGATCAGCGGCCGGATGCGTTCGGTGCGGTGGGTAATCCCGACGTGAAAACGCCCAACATGGATCGTCTGTTCCACAACGGTTTCGTTTTCAAGCAGGCCTACATTCAGGGCTCAATGACCTTCGCAACCTGCCTGCCCAGCCGCGCGATGCTCATGAGCGGCAAGTCGCTGTTCCGTGCCCCGATGCGACTCGACTCCGGCACGATCCTCCCGCAGGCATTGCGAAAGGGCGGCTACCACACCTTCGCCACTGGCAAATGGCACAACGGCGAGTTGTCGTTTGAGAACAGTTTCGACGAGGCCGAGGCGGTGTTTTTTGGCGGGGCGGCCCGGTCGCACATCGGTGTGCCGGTGCATCGCATGATCGCCGGATTGATGGTGCCGTACGATTCCGGGGATTCATTCTCGACCGAGTTGTTTGCCGACGCGGCGATCGAGTACATCGAGAGCCGCGAGAAAGCCGACAAGCCGTTTTTCTGCTACATCCCGGTTACCGCGCCGCACTCGCCGGTGACTCCTCCGGGCAAGTGGGCCACGATGTACGATCCCGAAAAAATTACCCTTCCACCCAACCATGTCGCGTTGCGGCCGGACTTGGCAGAGCAGGAGCGGGGAGGAAGTCGACGAGGCGGCGGTCGGGGAGGCCGTGGCCGTGGAGACGATGAGAACGCCTCGCCGGTGGAGAGAGCCAAGCAGGATTACGCGAAGTACTACGGATTGATTTCCCACCTCGACCATCACGTCGGCCGGGTACTCGAGTCACTTGAGAAAACCGGCCAAGCTGATAATACGATCGTGGTGTTGGCCACCGACCACGGCATGTCGAAGAGCAGCCACGGTGCGAGCGGCAAGAACAACGCCTACGAGCACACTTCGCGGGTGCAAATGGTGTTCAGTGGGGCCGCCGTGCCCAAGGGCTCTTCGGATGCGTTGGTTTACCTTTACGATATTTACCCGACACTGTGCGGCCTCACCGGGCTGCCTTTGCCGGAAGGGGTCGAGGGCAAAAGCCTGGCCGGAATTATTCGCGGAAAAGCGGAAAAGGTGCGAGAGCATCTGTTCACCGCCTACATGCAGGATCAACGCACGATCCGGGATGATCGGTGGAAACTGTTCCTTCGCGGGGGCGAGGATCGAGTTGCGCTGTACGACTTGAAAAACGATCCCCACGAATTGAACGACTTGGCCAAGCGCCCCGAGCAAGCCAAGCGAATCGATAAGCTCAAGTCGGCCTTGGCCAAGGCGCGAGCCGAGTACGGCGACACCGATGAAGCTGTGGCACGGCTGATGCGCAGCCGCGGCGGTCGTCCCGGTGGTCGACCGGGTGGAGGCCGACCGACTGGCGGCAGGCCAAGCAGACGTCCTGGTGGCGGTGAGCGTGGGCCGGTCGCTGAGTTGCCGCGTGTTGATGCACCGGCCTTGGCCAAGCGTTTGGCCAAGGGGTTCATGACGTATGCTCGGGCCGAGGGCGGCTTGGCCAAGCGTGAGTTCGAATCAACCTGGCTCGCTCTCCACTCGAATTGGAAGGGGGACGATTCCACCGCTGGCCGACGCGAGTTGATAGCCGGTTTCGCAACGCTCCTTGGCACAGAGTCGAATCGTCGGGGAGCGCCTGCAGCAGAACCCTTCACGGCGGCGCGGGCATTCAGTTATGCCACAGACAGCGATGGCGACCGAGAGATCACCCCGGAGGAGGTGCAGACTGCCGTAAAAAAATGGTCAGCTGAAGGCGACAAAAATGCCGACGGAAAACTGGATGTCACCGAGACCGCCGCCATCATCGAGGGTTTTTTCAAGCAGCTTCCTGCAGCCCGAGGCACACGAGACAACCGGCGCCCAACCGGCCGGAGGTGACCGGCGGTTTCCCTGAACAGATACCTTTCATCAAGGCGCGTGCTCCGGTAAAACGGGGCACGTAAAAAAGATGGCGAAAATTGTCTATGGTATTTCCGGCAGTGGCTCCGGTCATTCTTCACGGGCGCGGGAGATGATGACGCACCTTCGTGCGCAGGGGCACGAGATTCTAGGCGTGAGTTACGATCGCGGTTACCGGAATTTGAAGGATGACTTCGACATGATTGACGTCCCGGGATTGCATATCGTCGCGATCCAAAACCGTGTCAGTAAACTGCAGACGGCCATCAAGAATCTCAAGTCGCTGACCGGTGGCATCTCCAAGTTTCGAGAGTTTAAGGAGACTGTATTCAATGAGTTCAAGCCGGACATTGTACTGTGCGATTTCGAGCCGCTGACTGCCTACATGGCGACGCATCGTGATCTGCCGCTAGTCAGCATCGATAACCAGCATCGCATGCGTTATATGGAGTATCCCTGCCCGGCACCGCTCCGTAAGGATGCGTTGGTGGCCGAGACGGTGATCCGTGCCTTTGTGCCCAAACCGGATGTTTCTCTTGTGACCACGTTCTTTTTTGGTGAAGTCAAAAATGAACGTACGTTTCTGTTTCCTCCCATTCTGCGTCAGGCGGTGTTCGACGCAAAGCCAAGCGACGAGGGGCATATCCTTGTTTACTTCACGCAAGAGTTTGAGTCGTTCATGGGTATGCTCAGCGAATTCCCGCGCGAACGGTTTCTTGTCTACGGAGCCGGGCGGGACGGGGAGGAGGGGAACCTGACTTTCCGCCCATTCAGTCTCGATGGTTTTCTTGCGGACTTGGCTTCGTCGAAGGCCGTCATTTCCACCGCAGGTTTCACGCTGATGACCGAGGCGTTGCACTTACGCAAGCCGATGCTGGCTTTGCCGATGGGTGGCCAGTTCGAGCAGGAACTCAATGCTCATCTGCTCGATGATCTCAATTACGGTAAAAATGGTCGCGAGGCAGTCATCGAGTCGATCGGCGATTTCCTTTATCGGCTGCCGGAGTATCAGGCAGCGATCTCGGAGTATCCGGCCCAGGACAACAGCACAATTCTGGCAAAGCTCGACGAGTTACTGGCCGATGATTGCGCTCTGGCCCGGGAGTTTTACGAAAAACGCCGCGCCACTACGCCGAAACCCGACGCTGAATAATCCGGGCGCTTGGCCAAGCGCAGAGCTATTCGCTCACCCCCTTTTTTTCGTTATCTCATTTCAAAATTAACCCCTTGCAATAACGGTCACCCCTGCGATGCTGGGCTTGTTATGAAATCGTTTATCAAATGCATGCTTGCGCTTGGCTTGGTTTTTTTGACCGTTGGCCAAACCGCTGAGGCCCAGCAAAACAACAAACGAAAGGTCACCGACTACGAAAAAATGGCCGGCGTCGACCTGACTCAGTTTACCAAGAAACAACAGGAAACGATCCTCAAACGGGCCAACTCGGAGAGTTGCGATTGTGGCTGCAGCATGACCGTGGCGGAGTGCCGCAACGAAGACTCGACCTGCAGTAAGGGTGCACGTCTCGCCGAGGCGATCGTCAAGGACGTCACCGGTGTCGCCATCACCATCAAGCTCCCCGCGAAAAAACCGGACAAGCGCATCGGTCAGCCCTTGGATATGAAATTCACAGCGATCGACGGCACCAAGGTCGATCTCGCCAAAATGAAGGGCAAGGTTGTGTTGATCGATTTTTGGGCCACGTGGTGCGGCCCCTGCATCGCCGAGTTGCCCAGCGTCAAGAAGACCTACAAAAAATTAAACCCAAAGGGGTTTGAGATCATTGGCATCTCACTGGACACGAAGGAGAGCGCCCTGAAGCGGTTCGTCAAAAAGGAGAACATGCCTTGGCCGCAATTTTTCGACGGCAAAGGTTGGGGCAACAGTCTTGCCAAGAAACACGGCATCCGCAGTATCCCGGCCATGTGGTTGGTGGACAAACAGGGCAATCTCGTCGACCTCAACGCCCGCGCGAATCTCGAGAAAAAAGTTGAGGATCTGCTCGGGGCCGAGGAATAATCATTCGGCGTCAGCGCTTGGCCAAGCGCTTGGT
Source organism: uncultured Verrucomicrobiota bacterium (assembly GCA_913050205.1). Classification (GTDB taxonomy): domain Bacteria; phylum Verrucomicrobiota; class Verrucomicrobiia; order Limisphaerales; family UBA1096; genus UBA1096. The sequence continues at coordinate 618 of CAJXAU010000098.1, read as the reverse complement.
TTGGTTACTCGCTGTGCGTGCACCACCGGTATGATTGATCCCCCGTTCCGTTCTCCCCGAGCCAAGCTTGGCGGTTTGCATCATCTCGGGCGCATGCTCGACAAGATTCGATGCGATATCGAAGGCACGCTGCCGGAGGAGTATCGGCCAAACCTTGGCTTGTCCATGGGGCTGGATGGATTTCTTTGCGGCTTTCTTGGGTTGAAGTTCGAGGACATTCGTCAAAAAGTTACTGAGGGATTGAGCGATGAGGAGTTGGTCGAGTGGTGTTTTGCCAACGGCCTGCGCCCGAACCCGATGCAACGCCGCATCTGGAATGGGTTCGCCGAAAAATTCGGCTGGCGCGACCTCGCAACTTCCGTCATTGACGACTTCAAGAAGGAGGATGGGTTGGGTGATCGCCCCGAACTCCAAACCGCCTTCGACGTCATCGACGAGCGGGAAGGGCGGGAAGGGCGGGCCGAAAAAATAGAAGGCTGATTCGTCTTCCTTCCCAATTCATCAACCGGACTGGCTAAGTACAAAAAAAACCCGGAAGGAGCATTTGCTCGTTCCGGGTTTTGAATGAATCTTGTTTTAGCGCTTGGCAAAGGTCAGACCTTGAATTCGCCGCGATAG
>CAJXAU010000097.1 GCA_913050205.1 uncultured Verrucomicrobiota bacterium | reverse complement strand
TCGGGGGAAAGCCAGTTTAGCTCAGTTGGTAGAGCACTCGATTTGTAATCGAACGGTCGTCAGTTCGAATCTGACAACTGGCTCCACTCTTCCCCCTCTCCATTTTTCTCGATCATATCACGATCAGTTTTCGGTGAGTTTTCTCTGTGGGTTGTCCGCCTTCAGGCTCAAAAATGCGAGAAGCGCAGGCACAAACACACTGGCTATAAGGATGCCGCGATAGCTGCCGCTGAATTGCTGGCACAAGCCAAATGCCAGCGGCCCAAGTCCACTCGCGATGACCATTGCTGACATGTTCACACCACTAATCGCACCAAGGTGTTTTCTTCCGTAAAAGCGTGGGAATACGATCCCGGTCAGGCTCACGAATCCGCCACTCGCGATTCCGTTGCCAATTACGTACGCCGGTACGCCGCCCGGTTGGTCGATGTAGAGCATCCCCAACGTAGCCGCCAGACAGCCTATATTCATCACCAGCAGCAACCATTTTAATCGCAACCTCGCGTTGATTGCCCCGAATAGAAGGTTGGTCAACACACTCGTCGCCGCGATCGGCACGAAGAGTGAGAGGATTCGTTCGTCCCCGAATTGATACTCCTCTGCCAGCGACAAAATGTGAAAGGTAAAGGCTGTGGCGTAGAGGCCATAAAATGAAAAAGTCAGGTTGAACACCCAGAAGGAATAACCACGTAACGCCTCCCCCCGGGTAAATTCGCGGTGGATGTGCATGTCGGGATTTACGACCGCCGGCGCCGCCTTGCCGCCGTCCATCTCGAGGCCGTCATCCTCCGGTGTGTCGCGAAACAGCAACCACGCGAGCGGGCCCATGATCACGATCGTGGCCACACCCATCCTGAGCCAGGCGCCGTCGTAACCGTAACTGTCGATCAACCAATCCAGACCACGCGGCGCGAACGAGTAGCTAAATGAGACCAGTACGCCGCTGATGGCCAGTGCCAGACCCCGCTGGTGGTCAAACCATTTACCGATGACGTTACGGCAGGTCATCGACAACACACCCTGTGCCGCCGCACGGATCATGTAAAAGCCAAGCCCGATGACAGCGAACGCCGCGATCCCAGCCGGCATCGCTTGGCCAAGCGCTTGGCTGATCACGCCGCAATTGGCCAGATAAAATAAAACGCCCCCGGTCGCCAACACCGAGGCCACCGCCATCCGGCGCTCCCCCCAGCGATCCAGCACCCGCCCCAGCCACGGCAGGGTCAACCCGCTGGCCACCGTCCCCAGGCAATAGGCCAGACTCAACTGCACTCGTGACAGGCCAAGTTCGTTGATCAGCACATCGGTAAAGACGCTGAAGCCCATCGTCTGCCCGGGGATGCTGAAGATAGAGCCGATGGTCGCCGCAAAAACAATCACCCATCCGTAAAAAAACGGAACCCGGCTTGGCGCGAACGGTGTACGCACCCCCCAGAACCCATCCGTTTTTTTTGTGGCACGTCGCTCCGTCACTCAGCTGCCTTCCCGCCCGGCAACGGCACCTGCCCCTCCCCCCGCAAATACGACACGAGGTCGCGCAATTCCTGATCAGTGAATGTCAGCAACAACCCTTCCGGCATCATCGAGAAATTCTGAGGCTCAACTGAAGCCACGTCTCGCTGCGCCACCGTCACCACCTCACCCGGCGTGGCCACGGTAATTGCCTGCCCCTCGCGACTACGGATCACCCCGACCAACACGCGGTCGTCCCTCAGGCGCACGATTGTCGTCCGGTAGTCGTTCGGGATTTCTGCGTTTGGATCGACGATGTTGGAAATGATGTAGTGAAGGTTTCGCCGGTCGGAGCCGGTGATATCCGGCCCGATCGTGCCACCCTCCCCATACAATTTGTGGCACTGCACGCATGCCCGGTTGAACAGCGCCCTTCCCTTGGAGAGATTGTTCGGCACGTCCGTCCGCAGTTCGGCTACGCGTTTGTATTTTTCGATCTCCCGGAGCTTGGCCTCCGGGGTCGATCGGCTCACACCCCAAAACTGATCGATGCTTCGGTTTAACGTCGCGTCTTTATGTGCGCGTAACTGCCTCACCACATCTGCCGACAACGCCTTCGCCGGGATTGTCTTTTGTTCCACCGCGCCCATCAGTGCCGTGGCATAGGTGACCCTCGACGCGAGCGTCGCCAATGCATCCCGCTTGGCTTCCGGTTTCATTTTCGAAAGGCTCGCAATGATGGCCCTCGGCGCATCGGCGGCATCAAACGCCGCCAGCCCTCGAACCGCCGCCCGCTGCAACGGGGGATCATCCAACAAGTCAATCAGCACCGTCGGCAGTTTTTCATCACGGGCTTCAACGAGTGCCTCCAGTGCTCGTTTGCGCTTGGCCAAGCCGGTCGATGCATCCCGCAACTGTGCCCGCAAGTCATCCAGTGCCGCCCGGCTGCCGAACTTGAGTGAAAGGGATAGGGCCAGTTCCCGCACCTCGGCGTTTGGACTCTTGGCCAAGCGCTTGGCCACATCAGCCCAGCGCTTGGGTTCCGGTACGTCACGCTGCCCCTTTAGGGCTGCGGCAATCCCCTTTAGGATGTCCAGTTGAAACTGCGCCTCCTCCGACGCGCCCAACACCTCGACCAATGGGTCAAGGGAATTGGCTTCCTGCGACCGAACAGGCACGACAACCAAAAGCAGGCCAAGCGCTGCAAGTAATGATTTGATGTTCACGTATGTTGCACCTTCGCCCCGTCCTCCATCAACTGTTCCTTGCCGCTCGTGGCCTGAGGGTAAACATCCACTTTTGTTTCGCAACCTCTCAATGTTTTGCCGCCATACGGCGGGTGATGAATTGGCGCAGTTTGGAAATCCTACAGGCGGCGATCAGTTGGATGCCAGCCTCAGAGTCCGCCGCCACCACAGGCTCGGTCGCATACCAATACATGAGCGGTAAGTTTGGGTCGGTTGCATCTTCCTCATGGCCGAGCAGAGCCTTGAGAAGTGGCAGGCGTAACTCGACCGGCACGCGCTGGGCGGCACTGGCGAGATACAACCGAACGAGCGGCGACTTCTCCTTTTCAGCCAACTCGGCTAACAGGATCACACCGGCCTCGGTAAGCTGGGTATCGTTCATGAGCAACTGGACGGCCCACGAACGCACATACTCGTCTTCGTCCTCCAGCAAGTCCATCAACTCGGCCGATTCCATGCCCTCCGAAACGTACAAGGCCCATAACGCCCGAAGGCGCTTGGGCACACTCTCGTGCTCGTTGAGTTGTTTCTTGAGCGCGGCATCGGCCTCGTGAAACCAGTTTCCCCGGTGGCTACGCCAGGCGGCGTGATTCTTTTCCGGATCCGGCGAGAACGGGCTCCAAATCTTGTGCGAGTAGTCCAACCGTTCATGCAGCACCCGCCGGGCGTGGCGCACAAACCAGTCGTTTTCATGCAATTGCAGTTTGGCCAGCTCGATGTTTTTCAATTTGCCGATGTCGCCCTTCCACGGCTTTGGTTTGCCGTGTGTAATCTTGAAAATACGTCCGGTGTGCTTCCGTGTATTGCGGGTGTGATGACATTCGCCAGTGTCGGAAAAGTCACTCACGAACACCCCTCCATCCGGCCCGTACGCAAGCGACACACCAACGAACCACGGATCTTTCGACCGCACCACGTCCGGAGCATGACTCGCGGTGTAGCCGCTGCCATCGCGAGTTAACCGGTCGTGATTGATGCGACGACCGTGGATGTTGTTCATGAACACCGACCCACGGTATTTCTCCGGCCAGTTGCCTCCCAGATACACCATTGTGCCACAGTGTGCGTGGCCTCCGCCGACAACGTCCTCCTCGGGAGTACCGATTCCGGCGCGAATGACTTTTGTGTTTGAGAAATGCAGATGATCGGCAATCGTGCTGATTCGCTCGTAGGCATATCGACCGGTGGGTCGGTTTCGGCCCGGCGCATAAAATGCCCCCTGAATCACGTGAAACAGATGCGGGTTAACACAGTTGCAGATGAATGCGTGGCCGTAGTCGTTCCAGTCGATTCCCCACGGGTTGGTCGTGCCGACGGCGAACGACTCCCACTCATGGCGTACGGGATGATACCGCCATACGCCGCCCTCAAGCCGGCGACGCGCCTCCTTCGGCGTACCCGGTTTACCGGGGAGCGACCAGTTTGTGACACCATGCGTGCCATAAAGCCAACCGTCCGGCCCCCAGGCAAATCCGTTTGCGATGTTGTGGGCGTTGGCATGCGTGCCAAATCCATCCAACAGAACCACCGGTTCCCCGTCCGGTACTCCGTCATAGTCCTTATCCGGGATGAAATAGAAGTTGGGAATCGACATCACCCAGGCACCACCGAACCCCACCTCAATGCCACTCACGTATTCCAGTTTGTCGTAGAAAACGATGCGCGTATCGTGTCGCCCATCCCCGTTGGTGTCTTCGAGAATGATGATGCGATCATTTTTGCCAGCCTTCTTGTCCGGATAGTTTTTAGCCTCGGCAACCCACAGCCGACCGCGGTCATCAATGCAAAAGCCGATCGGTTGAGTGATGGCCGGTTCGCCGGCAAAAAGTGTGACGTTGAACCCCTCCGGAACCTGCATCGTCCGCGCCGCCTCTTCCGGCGCCAGCGGTTTTTCAATCACCGGCTGCGCCCGTTTCTTCGCCCCATGCACCGTGGCGCAGAATAAAAGAACGATGAGACACCTGATCAACATGCCGGGAGTTTAAATGGAATCAGCGAACCCGCAAGCGTACCGCGCTGGGCCTCATGGCAATTTCAACCAGACGGTGTTGGCCAGAATCAGTTCAAGCAGCAGCAGCGCCAGCCCTGCGATCAGGAAGTATTGAAACAATTCGTCGTAGTGGAAATACCTCTCGACCTCGACTTCGGTTTTCTCCATCGAGTCAATCTGCTCGTAAATCTTGCGTAATCGGCTGGTGGTGTCGGCCCGGAAATATTCCCCGCCAGTCTGTTTCGCAATTTTCTGCAACGTCTCCTCATCGATATTTACCTCCACGTTGCGATACCGCTTGCGGTTGAACACATCGGTGTAGGGCATCGGTGCCACCCCGCGTGTGCCAACGCCGATGGTATAGACCTTAACGCCGAGTAACTCAGCCGCCTCAGCTGCCGTCAACGGGTTGACCGTGCCGGCGTTGTTTTGACCATCGGTCATCAGGATGACGATGCGGCTTTCCGAGTCCAGATCCCGTAGCCGGTTCAACCCGGCACTGATCGCGGAGCCGATCGCTGTCCCATCCTCGATTGCCTCGCTACCGGCTTCCAGTCTCTCCAGGTTTTTCAACAAAAACTCGTGATCCAGCGTGAGCGGAGCAGCGATATATGCCCGGCCGGCGAAGGCAACCAGACCGATCCGATCCGCCGGCCGGTCGTCAACAAACCCCTTCAACACCTCCTTGGCCACCGTCGCCCGATTTACCCGCTGACCGTTCTGCTCAAAATCCTCCGCCAACATGCTGCCGGACAGGTCAAACGCCACCACAATGTCTATGCCGCTGGCTTTGATTTTTTCCGTACCCTCACCCCATTGCGGACGCGCCATTCCGATGACGAAAAGTAGCAGCGCCACCCAGCGTAACAGGCCAAGCAGCAGGCCGGACTTTGGCTTGGCCAAGCCGGTGATGCCGCGCACCAGTTGCACAGACGAAAACATCAGCGACGGACGCCCTCCTAGCCAACGGCGCCGCACCCAGCCGATTAACGGAAACAGGATCAACAGCAGCAACCACCATGGACTCTCAAGCCTCACCGTTCGCCGCCCTCCTCATTGGCCTCGCTCAGGCGCGGTTGCGTCTCTCCGACCAAACGACTGGCCGCCTCATGCAGCCTGCGCAGTTCGGTCTCCGGCGGCTCCGCCTTGGCAAATTTCACCATGTCGCACTCACCGAGAAATTCGCGAAGCAGCTCCTTGTGATCGTTGACCAGACGATTGCTCGACTGCAGTTCGAACAGAAACTCCTCCGTCGTTCGATCCGGCGCGTGCAGATTGAAGCGGCCTTCCAGATAAACACGGACGATCAACGACACCTCAGTACAAAACTGTTCCGCTTCATGGATTAGGCCAAGCGCATCCTGCAGCTGCCTCCACGCGATGACATGTGGCGGTGGCGGTGGCGGCGGAGCCAGTTCCACATTGCGCTTGGCCAAGTGCCGCCGGACAAACCAAGCGACCACCAAGACGACTACAAAAATGGCCAACGCGCCCAGCAGCCAAAGCACCCACTCATTGCCGGTGGGGATGTCAACGGCTCCCTTAATGCCACGGATGTCGGCGATCTCGGCTGGCGCCGCTGCGTTGGTCGCATCCACCGGATCCGGCAAAATCAATGCCGCAGAGTTGGTGTTGGTCGTGGGCATCAGGCGGCCAGATGCCGGCGCTTCATGCGCATCTCGAAAAAATGTTCCAGCGCCGTCGCGTAAGGCTGATCGGTGCGCAGTTGAATTGAGTCAATACCGGACACGCGGAACAGCTTCACCAGTTCCTCCTGGGCATTGGCCTGTCGCTGGGAGTACGCCTCACGTCGGCGCGCATCTCCGGTGTTTATCTCCACAATCTGCCCGGTCTCGGCATCCTGCAGCACCACCCAGCCGACGTTTG
>CAJXAU010000096.1 GCA_913050205.1 uncultured Verrucomicrobiota bacterium | reverse complement strand
CACATGATGCGCGGAGATTGCCCCCACCCAAGCGCTTGGCCAAGCGCAAACCGAATGAATCAGACGCGGATGATTTGCATGACCACAGAATACACAAAATGGGTTAGCGTATCGTAACTGGATTATTCCTGTCCCCCGTAAAATGACTTCAGAGATAAGCCGGCATTAGGACACCTGAGGACAGGCGTCCCTACCTTTCCCCGGTTTTCCGGGGAGAAAAAAATATTTACCCAATCACTTGACGCGGCAGGTTTACCGAGGTAGATCAAACGGCTGTTTCAAACAGTCGTTTGAATAAATGGCCAAGACGGACACCAAAACGAAGATTCTGGATACAGCGGAGCGTCTCTTCGCGCAGAAGGGGTTTGATGCCGTTTCGCTGCGTAACATTATCGAGGCGGCCAAGGTCAACCTCGCAGCGGTGCATTATCACTTCGGCTCAAAGCAGACGTTGCTTCACGCGGTGGTTTCCCGACGGTTGCGTCCAGTCAATGAGGAGCGGTTGGCCATGTTGGCGGAGGCCCGTGCCAAGGCCGGCAAACGAAAGCTAAAACTCGAGATGGTCCTGGAGTCATTGTTCGTGCCGGTGTTTCGGGCTCAGGCCAGCCACAAGTCCGGCGGCTCATTCACACGGCTGATCGGCCGGGTGGTTTTTGACCGAAACACGGAATTGCAAAAATTCATGGTCAGCGAATTGGCCCAGGTGATTATTCAGTTTAGCCGCGCCTTTGACGAGGCACTGCCAGGCCTCAACAAAACGGAGATGGATTGGCGCTCGCATTTCATGGCCGGGGCGATGGCGCACACACTCTGCAACGCTGACCTGTTGGCCAGCTTCACCGGCACCGATGCCGGGGCTGATGGCTACGAAACTACGGTACAACGGCTGGTCGATTTCACCGCGGCCGGTTTTCGCGCAAAAGTCTCCACCTAAGATGATTCGAGTCATATTCGCCATTTCGACGGTTATGCTGGTCGCCGGTTGCACATCCGCTCCGGGGCCTTCGACGAAACACATCACCGCCGATCTGCCGTCGCAGTGGACGAATACTCAAGAGACCAGTGGCCAATTTCCCTCCTTTTGGTGGCAAAATTTTCAGGACGAAGCATTGAATGAGGCGATCGGCCAGGCACTCGACATTAACCCAAGTCTAAACGCCGCAGCGGCCCGGCTCGATGCCGCATGGGCACAGGCGAGAATGGCCGGGGCGGAGCAATTGCCGCAGGTCTCCCTATCGAGTGGCCTCTCGTTGAGCCAGATGAACATGGCACAATTCGGGGTCAGCCTACCAAACGTGCCAAGCAAATTTAGCAGCGAGAGACACAACCTCTCACTCGGCGCGCAATGGGAGGTCGACCTCTGGAGCCGTGTGCGCGCCGGGAAACGGGCGGCCCGGAGCAGTGCGCTTGGCCAAGCGGCAGACTTTGCCGGGTCACGCCACTCACTCGCCGGCCAAGTGGCCAAGGCTTGGATGCATGCAATAGAGGCACGACAACAGGAGCGCTTGGCCAAGATTACCGTCACCACCTACCAGACAACGGTGGAACGAATCCGGGCGAGGTTTGAGCAGGGGGTGCGCTCGTCTCTCGATCTCAGATTGGCTGAGGCCAGTCTCGCCGGGGCCAAGGCCAACGTCGCGGAACGGATCACCGCCGCGAACCGGGCAACACGCCAACTGGAGGTGCTGCTTGGCCGCATCCCGGCAAACGAACTGACAATCCCAGAGGAGTTGCCGTCGATGCCAGCCGCCGTTCCTGCCGGTGTACCGGCGAAACTACTCGCTCGCCGGCCGGACCTAGTCGCGGCAGAGCATCGGCTCGAAGCGGCCGGGGCCAGCGTCCGGCAGGCCAAGGCGTCGCTTTACCCACAGATCAGCCTGACCGCCAGCACGGGCACATCGACGAGTGAACTCTCCGAACTGGTCTCCGGTGACTCGCTCATCTGGACAGTCGGCTCCAACCTGATGCAACCGGTATTTCAGGGAGGGCGTTTGAGGCAGAATGTCAAAATGCAGCGCGCGAACTTTAAGGCGGCGGAGGCCCAGTTTCGTTCCGCTGTCCTCAATGCACTTGGCGAAGTGGAAAACGCGCTCGGCGCCGAGACCCACCTTGCGGTGATGGACGAGTCGCTCGCAGAAGCCCACAAGCAGTCGCAGGCCGCGGCGCAGATCGCGCTGGAGCGCTACGATCGCGGACTGGAGAACATCATCACTCTGCTTGAGGCGCGGCGGCGCGCGATCGATGCAGAGAGCCGCTGGTGGACGGTTCGCCGGCTGCGGCTGGACAACCGGATCAATTTGCACCTCGCCCTTGGGGGCGGTTTCGAACCGATTAAGAAACATGGAATCTAGCACCAAACCGAATCGGACCCTGCTGAAGATCAGTCTCACGCTTGGTGTACTCGCAGTTGGCGCAGCGGGTACGATGCTGACGATCAAGTTCAAAACCAAGGCCGAGTCAAAACCGACCGAGCGCAAGCTGCCGAGCGTCCGGGTGGTCAAGGCCAAACCGGGATCGCACACGTACCAGATTCAATCGCAGGGAACCGCCCTGCCCCGCACGACCATCCGGCTGGTCAGCGAGGTCAGCGGAAAAGTGGTCTCCGTTTCGGACAAGTTTGATGCCGGTCAGGTTTTCAAGAAAGACGACGTGCTGCTGACGATCGATTCGCGCGACTACGAGCTGGCCCTCGCGCAAGCCGAAGCGTCGGTCGCACAGGCCGACCTGCGACTGCAGATGGAGGAAAAGGAGGCGGCAGTCGTCCAACGCGAGTGGAGGCTGCTCAATCAGGGAAAACCAAGCGGACTGCAGGCCCGCGAGCCGCAACTGGCTCAGGCCCGTGCTGCGTTGGCCGCCGCAAAGGCTGCGAAGGAGGCGGCCCAACGCAACGTCGAGCGCTGCGAAATTCGAGCCCCGTTCGACGGGATGGTGACCAGAGCGAGTGTTCGCCCGGGGCAATTCGTTTCGCTCGCCACGCCGCTGGGTGAGATTTTTTCAACAGATTTTGCTGAGGTGCGCCTGCCGTTGGCTGTTGGAGATCTGGATTTCATCGAGCTGCCCGCCGCCGGGGAGACAGTCGCACCTGGCCAAGCGCCGCGCGTGACGCTCACCAGCGAGGCCGGGGGCCAAGCGCTCGAGTGGCAGGGCCGGTTGGTACGCTCGGAAGAAACGATCGACCCGGTCAACCGCATGGTCTACGTCGTCGCGCGGGTGGAAGACCCGTACCGCTTGGCCAAGCGGAACGGCGCGGCACTGCGCCGGGGTACCTTCGTCAAGGCCACTATCACCGGCCGGAAGCAGGAAAACGTCGTCTCGCTCGAGCGTACCGCGCTTCGCGGCAAGGATGTGGTCTGGGTGGCCGAGGACGGCAGGTTGTCATATCGCAAAGTGAAGGTCGCCTACGCCGACAAGGAGAAAGCGATTCTCTCCAAGGGGCTGAAGAGCGGCGAACAGGTCATCACCTCACTGCTGGGCGGGGTGATAGACGGAATGGGGATCGAGGTTCAAGCCGACTCACCAGCCAATCCTTAGCGCATGAACAGCCTGATTGAATGGTTCGCGAAGAACGGGGTCGCCGCAAATCTGCTCGCGATCTTCATCGCGATCGTTGGCGTCATGACCATCGGGACGCTGAGGCAGGAGGTGTTTCCGGAATTCTCGTCGGACATGATCTACGTGCGCGTGGTTTACCCGGGCGCTGCTCCGGAGGAGGTCGAAGAAGGAATCAGCCAAAAAATCGAGGAGGCTATCCATGGGCTGACCGATGTCAAAAAAGTCACCTCCACCTCTCAGGAAAACTCCAGCACGGTGATGGTCGAACTGAATCCCGGCACGGACGCAGCACGGGCGCTGGACGAGATCAAGACCCGGGTCGATGCCATCGATACCTTTCCAGAGGAATCCGAGAAACCTCTGATCGAGGAGATCATCATGCGCAAGCAGGTGATCAATGTTGCGGTCTCCGGTGAGGCCAACGAAAAGACGCTGCGGCATTATGCCTCCGAGGTGCGAGACCAGTTGATGGCACTGGACGGCATCACACAAGTTGAGTTGGCGAACGTCCGGGAGATGGAATTTTCCATCGAGATTTCCGAGGACACACTACGCCGCTACGGCATGACATTCGACGAGGTGGCAATGGCAATCCGCAAATCGTCGGTCGACCTGCCCGGAGGATCGATCAAGGTCGAGGACAGCGGCGAGGTACTGCTGCGGACAAAGGGACAGGCAAAGGAGGTACTGGATTTTGAGCAAATTGTCCTGCGAACCCTGCCGGACGGCACACGCCTACGGCTTGGCCAAGTGGCCACCATCATCGACGGGTTTGAGGAGAATGACAGGGAATCCTTCTTCGACGGAGAACGCTGTGCGCTGGTAAAAGTCTTCCGCGTGGGCGACGAGAACGCGATCGAGATTTCCGAGATCGTCCAGCAATATATCCGGGACTCTGCCCACCTTTTTCCAGAGGGCATCGAGTTGGAGACTTGGCAGGACGACTCGTTTTATCTCGCCGGACGCCGCGACCTGATGATTCGCAACGGCGTTACGGGATTCTGCCTCGTGTTCATGGTGCTGGCGTTGTTCCTTCGGTTCCGCTTGGCCTTTTGGGTGAGCCTCGGCATACCGATTTCGTTCCTCGGTACATTTTGGCTGATGCCGGCCCTTGACGTCTCGATCAGCATGATATCGTTGTTCGCCTTCATCGTGGTGCTCGGGATTGTTGTGGATGACGCCATCCTGATCGGCGAGAACATCCACGCACACCACGAGCGAGGCACGCCCGGGATCAAAGGCTCGATCGCCGGGGCGATCGAGATGGCCAAGCCGGTGACGTTCGCCGTGGCGACCTCGATCGCGGCGTTCGCCCCGTTGATTTTTGTGACGGGCAACACCGGCAAGATCATGAAATTCATTCCGCTGATCGTGATCCCCACCCTGTTTTTCTCGCTGATCGAGTCACTCTTCATCCTGCCACGCCATCTGAGCAATCTCCGCCGGGTGGATAACATCGAGGAGGGCAAAGGCTTCATCGGGGCATGGCGACGTTTCCAGCACCGGTTCGTCACGAAAATGGACCAGTTTGTCATCCGCATCTACAAGCCCAGCCTCCGGTGGTGCCTCGAGTGGCGTTACCTGACCATGGCCATCGCCGTCGCGGTGTTCATGATCACCATGGGCCTCGTCGGTGGTGGGCATGTGCGGTTTACGTTTTTCCCGCCGGTCGAGGGTGACAACGTGGCAGCCGCCGTCACCATGCCGCTCGGCACCACCACCGAGGAAACCAAGCGGGCCGTGATGAAACTGGAACAAGCCGCCATCGAGGTACAAGAGGAACTCGATGCCCAAACGCCAAAAGACTATCCGAGCATCGTCCAGCACATACTCAGCTCGATCGGCGGGCAACCGTTCATGACGGACCAAAGCCGATCCGGTGGTTCAGTGGCCTCCTCCATCACTGGTGCACATACCGGCGAGGTGCACATCGAGGCCGCTCCCTCCGAGCAGCGAAAATTCAATGCCCATGAACTCGCACGCCGCTGGCGTGAAAAAGTCGGCGAGATGCCCGAGGCAGAAAACCTACAGTTCACAGCCGATATCTTTCAGGCCGGCGACGCCATCAACATCGTCCTCACCGGGGCAAATTTTGACGAACTCCAGGCTGCTGCTGAGTGGCTCAAAGCCAAGCTGGCCGACTATCAGGAAGTGATCGACATAGCCGACTCGTTCCGCGAGGGCAAGGAGGAGATCCAACTTGCAATCAAACCTGAAGCCGAGGCGCTTGGCCTGACACAGGTCGATCTCGCGCGGCAGGTGCGCTCCGCCTTTTACGGCGAAGAAGTGCAACGCATCCAACGGGGCCGCGACGACGTCCGCGTCATGCTGCGATATCCACGCGACGAACGCCGAAGCCTCGCCAACCTCGAGAACATGCGCATCCGTTTGCCGGGCGGTACTGAGATTCCATTCAACGAGGTTGCACAGGTGACCTACGGGCGCGGCTACGAATCGATCCGGCGCATTGACCGGCGCCGAGCCGTAAACGTCACCGCAGACGTCGATACATCCAAGGGCAACACCCACGTCGTCAACACCGCGCTCAAGACAGAAATCCTGCCCGAGCTTCGCACAGAGTTTCCCGGCGTGTACTGGGGCTTCGAGGGTGAGCAGAGTGAACAGGCCGAGACCGTTGCCAGCATGAGCTATCTTTACGGTATTGCGTTGATCATCATTTACGGACTGCTGGCCATCCCGTTCAGCTCGTATATCCAACCGATTATTGTCATGGCGGCGATCCCGTTCGGACTCATCGGCGCGATCTGGGGGCACATCGTGATGGGGATGGACGTCACTATTCTGTCCGGGTTCGGCGTGGTCGCCCTCACCGGAGTCGTGGTGAACGACAGCCTCGTGATGGTCGACTATGTGAACCGAAAACGCGGCATCGGCCTGAGCGAAATGGAGTCGGCACGACAGGCCGGCATGTCGCGCTTCCGGCCTATCATCCTGACCTCGCTGACGACCTTTGCTGGGCTTACGCCGTTGCTTCTCGAGAAAAGCCTGCAGGCCAAGTTTCTCGTGCCGATGGGCGTTTCGCTTGGCTTTGGTGTTATTTTTGCCACC
>CAJXAU010000095.1 GCA_913050205.1 uncultured Verrucomicrobiota bacterium | reverse complement strand
GGGGTGCGGGACTTGGCGTTTGTAGCTGGCTTAATGAAGGGGATTTGTATTAAACACCTCAACCCGAACGTCCCTTATATGGCAGGTGTAAACATAAATCCGATTGGAGAAGATTCGATTAAGTCAGGCACAATCATGGCCGATCGTTGCTATGGGGAATCTGTTAAAAAATTCAAGGAATTTCAGGGTCAAGAGGCGATAGATTATCCGGGTGAATTTCGGTATATATTTTTGGATGAAATTCGGGATGAAGTTGAGCATGAGTTTAGAGTAAATCGTGATGGAGGGGAATTGGTCAAAGCGTTGCTGTCAATAAAGTCGAATTTTCAAGCGGGTGAAAACGATACACTAACCAAAATACTGAGTGTGATGCGGGCGTCAGAATTGGACAACAATTTAACAAGCGATGAATCTGAGGGGGTATTAGCCAAGCCTTTTGGAGGGTTTCATGTGAACGTGATAACCGGCGCTAAGTATCAGGCGATGGGTTTTGAGGAGGAGTTGAATAATCTTGGCTGGAATCCATTTGTTGTAACGTTGATTCAATGAGTACGACTGAATTTTTAAGATCACTCGCCGTGGAATTAGGCGATTACCTCGAAGTTTGTAACAAGGCTTACGAATTGGTGCAGGAGGAAAATCGTTGCCTGAATTCCGATTCACCGCGTGAGGCTTATGCAAAATCCGATGAGCGGAAGGGATTGCTTGACCGGGTAGCAGGTTCGATGGTGCGCATTAAGGCCCATAAGGCGCTTTGGGCCAAGATTCCGCATGCAGAGCGTGTGAAACACATGGAAATTTCCCAGTTGATCAAGAAAAACATGGACCTGATCATGAAGACCGTCATGCTGGATCGGGAAAATGAAAAATTAATGCTAAAACATGGCATGGTGCCTCCAGATCGATTACCTTCTTCCGCGCAGAATAATCCGGGAGCAGTTGCTGGCATGTACCAACGCAATCAATCCCGGGGATAACCCGAGCCCATGCCCATCGAAAAAGTCATTTTGGCTGAGAGCGACGAAAACCTGCGTCGAACTGTAGCTGAATTCATAAGGGGCAAACGTATCGATGTGGCCGAGGCGGGGACTGTTCAGGATGTATACGGCTATCTGGGGAAGGATGAGTTCGATCTGATATTCATTGAGGCGAAGCTTCCTGAGTGTGAATTGGTCGATTTTCTTGGTGATTTAAATCAGCGATCCGAAAAACCACTCGTTGTTCCCCTTGTGAATGGCGAGCCTGATTCATTCGTTTTGGATTGCATCAAGGGCGGCGCATTTGACTATTTGTCCAAGCCTTTTTCCCGTGAACAGATTGAGATCGCGTTACACAAGGCGGGAAATTACAACCAGATTTCAAAAACAAACGCAGCCATTGTTGAGAGTGCTGTGGATGATGCTGACCGCGAAATTCTCGGCGAAAGCCACTTGATCGAGGAAACCAGAAAAATGATCAAGCGCGTGGCGCAGACTCAGGTGACTGTGTTGATTCAGGGAGAAAGCGGGACTGGCAAAGAGTTGGTTGCCCGTGCGTTGCATAGCCAGAGTCCGCGTGCGCAGAAACCATTCATCAAGATCAACTGTGCGGCATTGCCGGAGACGTTGATTGAGAGTGAATTTTTTGGGCATGAAAAAGGTGCTTTCACTGGTGCGGTGGCCAAGCGACAGGGTCGTTTCGAGTTGGCTCACGGAGGTACGATTTTACTCGATGAAATCAGTGAGATTTCGCTGGCCATGCAGGCCAAACTGCTGCGCGTGTTGCAGGAGCAGGAGTTCGAGAGGGTAGGTGGGAGTAAAACCATCAAGGTGGATGTCCGGGTGATTGCGACGACCAATCGCGACTTGGAGGATAGCGTTAAGAAGGGTGAATTTCGGCAGGATCTGTTTTTCCGGCTGAATGTCATCCCGATCTATGTTCCGCCTCTCCGGGAACGGGTTGGCGACATTCAGTTCTTGGCGGAGAAATTCCGTGAGTTATTCATTCGAAAACACGGTGTTTCTGTGGAGGGTTTTAGCGAGTCAGCGGTTGAGTCGTTAAGTGGTCATGATTTTCCCGGGAATGTTCGTGAGTTACAAAACGTAATCGAGCGTGCGGTCATCATGTGTGACCCGGATGGGGTTATTCAGCCGGAACAACTAAACCTGCTTGGCCAAGCCCTTGGCCAACCGCAGCGTGCGGTTGATGATGAGGTTGAAACAGTGGAGGCTTCTCCCGAGGGAGACTCGTTCCCGAGTTTGGAAAACGTTGAGAAGGAGCACATTATTCGTGCGCTTGGCCAAGCGGAATTTAACCGTACCAAGGCAGCCAAAATGTTGGGGATGAACGTCCGGACATTACGAAACAAAATCAACGCGTATCGGGAAGAGGCGGCATCGCCAGAAGACTTGGCCAAGTTGGGCGAACAGGACTAAATCTCACCTGAATAGGGGCTTTTTCGGGTTGCCAATACGTGGGTGCGGCGTACCATTTCTCCGACAAGAGGTGATCATGATTTTTTTGCGTGCCAATAGAAGTATCGTGACATTGGCCTTGGTGTGCTTGGGGCTGGCTGTTTCGGTTGAAGCCACCACGGTGGTTGACACCAAGTTGGCGGCTGACAACAAGGCCCGCGGAGAGGGGGAACTGATTCACGGGCAACCGCTGGATGACCTGTCCTACCTTAGGAAGGCCACCATCGACGTAGTCGGACGCATCCCGACTTTTTCTGAGATCGAGCAATATCAAAATTGGCCCAAGGCCAAGCGGCGGGGATTGCTGCTCGATCGCTTATTCAAGGACAAGGGATTGGCGGATCGGTGGACGATTTTTTATGCCGATCTACTTCGAATTCGGAGCCGTGCCGAGGGCGGGAACCGGCTGCTGGCCTACATTCACAATTCAATCGAGAAAAACCGGCCTTGGGATGAAATCGCGCGGGAATTAATCGCGGCGAGTGGATCCTCCGGCAATACGCCTTCTGTTGGCTTTCTGTTGGCCGACGACTCCGACCCGATGACGATGGCCGGCGCGACGGCGCAGGTATTTCTTGGTGTGCGGATGGCGTGCGCCCAGTGTCACAACCACCCATTTGATAAGTGGCGCCAAAAGCAGTTTTACGAATTGGCCGGTTTTTTCGGTAAAACCAAGCAGGTCGAGAATCGCCTGAGCAAAAAAACATACGTAACCGAAGGAGACGAAATGAATGTGCTCTGGCCGCCGGAGCGCAGGAAGCCAAAGGAGCGATTTCCTGTGGATCCCAAGTTCCCGTTCCCGGTTGAAGAGTTCAGTGTCAAACCGGACTATTTGAAACGGCTTGAGGCATTGCGTGCCGGGGAGGCCTTGGCGTTGACCAAGCACAAGGAGTCAGAATCACTGGATGCGCTGATCGATTCTTCCGGTGGAAAAAAGGGGCTTGGCATCGGTGTTGAACCGGTGGCGTTGTCAGTGGGCAAGCAATCGCGAGATGATATTCGTAAGCTGGATGTGAAGGGGGATTTGTACCGGAAAAGTGAATTGCGCCGCCAACTTGCGGATCATGTGACCGGGCCCGAGAATCGATATTTCGCTCGCAATATGGTGAACCGCATCTGGGCTGAGTTAATGGGCCGCGGTTTTTATCATCCGGTTGATGATTATCAGGGTGAAGTCACTCACCCGCAAACGGTCGATTTTCTCTGCGACGAGTTTATTGCGAACGGGTATGATATGAACCACCTGATTCGCCTGATCATGGAAACAGAAACTTACGCCAAGTCGACCCTGGGGGCGGAAGTGGAGTTGGCGGACAGAGATAATTCCCGGGCGGCCTTTGCTTCTGGAACCAAGCGTCGCATGCTGAGTGAGGTGTTGTACGACAGCGTCGTGGTGGCTGGACACCTGCAGGAATATAAATGGCCAAAGGGTGCCAATGTTCGGCAAGTGGAACGACGAGTCAGAGTGGCGCTCGAGCCCACTCCGGAGGAGGAGCTTGAGCTGGAAATTGAACCGGTATCGGAGGGAGAAAAAATGAAACCGAACAAACCGCGCGCAAATCCATATAATCTGGAAGAAGTCATTTCGCTGGATTTTGACCAGTTGGTGAAGTCGGAATTGGATCGTGATCTGGGCGAGATGAAAGCCATGTCCGATCGGGAGATTGAGGCGGAACGCATGGCGGAGATGGCGCGCAAGAAGAAATCCGTTCAGCGTCGGTATACATACGAGACTGTCATGGAAAAGGTGGATGATAACCCGAAGTTTTCCAGCTCGATGCGGATGTCCACCCCGGCGGCTCCGACTCATTTTCTTCGTGTATTTGGGCAGCCATCCCGGGATGGCCTCGGTGAATTCAGGGAGCACACACCTTCCATGAGGCAGGCGTTGATGATGCTCAACGGCAAGGTTACGCATGAAGCCGCAAGGGTGGGGCCGTACGAGCCGATGCATGCTCTGCTCGCTGGCAATAAACGGAATTTGGCCAAGGCGATCGAGTTGGCCTACCTCGAGATTTTAACTCGCAAACCAAGCGCGGAAGAATTGGTTGAGGCCAGGGCTGTGCTTGGCCAAGCGCCGGTAAGTGGTATGGCTGACCTGCGTTGGGCACTCTTGAATAGTCACGAATTTCGCTACCTTCCGTAAACCGATTAAGACAATGAAAGATACAGGATGTTTTGATTACCAAATGACCCGTCGCCGGATGCTTCAGGCGACCAGTGCGAGCATTCTTGGCATGCCGGTGGCCAAGCTGCTCGCTGCATCGGGCCAAGCGGCTGCGACTAAGGCAGAACACGTCATTCTTTTTTGGAATGGTGGAGGGATGAGCCATGTCGATACGTGGGATCCCAAGCCGGGCCGACCGGTGCAGGGAGAGTTCTCAGCCATAGACACCTCGGCGGATGGAGTACAGATCAGCAGTATTTTTCCGAATCTGGCCAAGCAAATGCATCACTGCGCGTTGGTACGGTCGATAGCCGGCACCAACGGCGCGCACGGGCGGGCCACGTACGAACTGCAAACCAGTTACAACATGGATCCATCTCTGATTCACCCAGGGCTGGGTTCCATCGTGGTGCATGAGAAGAATCGTCTCGGTGATTTGCCGGCATTTATCACCATCAACGGTCAGGCGGCGAAGTCCGGGTACTTTGGCCAAAGCTGTTCGGCATATTTTATCGGGGAACCGGGAGAGAAGGATCCCTACCTGTCGTTCCCGACCGGCATCACCAACGCTCGGGGTAACAAGCGTCTCGATTTGCTGGCCAGAATGAACGCCCGTGCGACTGGAAAAACAGGTGTCACGGATTTTAAGGCCACGGATTCCGCGATCAAGGAGGCGGTCTCGCTAATGAAAAGCCCGGCGCTGAAAGTTTTCGATCTCGACAAGGAAAAGCCGGAAACACTCGCGCGTTACGGTGACTCCGATTTTGGGCGAGGCGCATTGCTGGCCCGGAAATTGGTTGAGACTGGCGTGCGATTTGTTCAAGTCAACCGGGGTGGTTTTGACACGCACTCGAACAACTTTCCTGCGATGGAGAATCATGCGTTGGAGATGGATCCTGCCTTGGCCTCGTTGGTCGAAGACTTGGCGGCAACCGGAAAGTTGGAGTCGACGCTGGTTCTCGTGCTGAGCGAGTTTGGCCGAACCCCTCGCATCAATAGCAATGCCGGGCGCGACCATCATGCGCGATGTTTCAGTTGCCTAATGGCTGGTGGTGGCGTCAAGGGGGGGCAGGTGATCGGTGCATCGGATAAAGATGCGATGGAGCCAGCAGATCGGCCAGTAAAGCCAAGCGATATTCACGCAACGGTTTGCCATGCGCTGGGCATCGATCATGAGAAAGAGGTGTACACCCCGCAGGATCGCCCCATGATTCTTGTGCGCGAGGGAGCGGAACCGGTTCACGAATTGTTCGCTTAATGTACTGCAGAATTTCAAGTCAACGCCGCCCCATTAGGCGGCGTTTTTGCATCGAAGGGTTGTGGTTTGTTGCGCTTGGCCTAGCAGTGCTCCTTCCATCAGCACTTGGCCAAGCGGACAAGAAAAACGCTGATACCAAACCTTCGATCCCACGCGGATCGATCGTGGAGGATCGGGCAGCGCGCAGACTGTTGGAGGCTGGTGATCTACGGGTTGAGGCCGGGGAAACGGACAAGGGGTTGGAATTGTGGCGTTCGGTTATCGAGCGATATCCACGTAGCAAAGTGCGTTTTGATGCACACATGAAACTGGGTGAGCATCATCTCACCGTGCTTGCGGATCATGCCAAGGCGAAGACTCATTTTGAGGCGGTTTATTCGGAGGAAAATCGAAATGAGGATCAGCGGGCGTTGGCGCTGTTGAAGACCGGTGTGTGCCAGTTTCAAGCGAGGCAATACGCCCAATGTTTCAAGGTGTTTCGCCAGGTGATCAAGGATTACCCGGTTTCGCAGCACGTGAATCGTGCTTACTATTACATTGGGTTGGGGCACTTCAAACAAGGCCATTATGGGCGTGCAATCGAGTCGCTGGAAAAAGTGGGGACGGTGATGTCGACCAACCAACTTGGCCAAGCCAAACTCGAGATTGGCAAGCGCCTGTTCATAAAGGTTGAGGATGCTGATCTTGCGGTCTTGGGGCGGGATGAGACCGTGGAGGCCACTTGTAAAACCACGGCGGGCGATCTCGAA
>CAJXAU010000094.1 GCA_913050205.1 uncultured Verrucomicrobiota bacterium | reverse complement strand
GAACATGTGTGATGGAGCCATCCGGATCGGCAGCATCCAGCTTGATCTCCACATCGCCCGGCGCACTGAAAAACTGACCGGCACGCGGCGACACGATCGCCACTGTGGGCGGCTGGTTGTCGCTGAGATAACGGATGGACACCGTCTTGTGGTCATCCATTACGATCGTGACCGACTCTTCCGTGCCGGAGACGTCGCCCTCCCACTTGTCGAAGCCAAGGCCTTCGCCCGGCTTGGCCGTCAACGTCACTTCCGTACCCGGAGGGTAGGTCGGCAGGCTTGGCTCGACCTCGATCGCGCCCTCTCCGGCGGCGACCACGGTGGTCAGCTTGTAATGAACATTCACTTCGACCGGGTTGCTGTTCTCGATGCCAAACGCATTGCGCAGCGTCACGGCATATCGACCGGCCTGTCCGGGGACGAGGTTGGCCAACTGTAGCCAACGCTGCGTGGCGCCGGGTATCGGCTCGTTGTTTTTCGTCCACTGAATGCTCATCGGCGTGCCGACGGCGTCCAACTCAAGCAGCGTCGTTGTGCCAGCCAGATGCGTGCCGTCGCCAGTGATCGCACGGACAATCGGCTTGCGGTTATGGTCCGGCGCACCGTGCGCCTGCCATGCCACCGCCTCGTCCAGCACATCGACCCGTACCGCCTGCATGGTGGTTAGGCTCGGTTCACTGGGACTCCATTTCATGCCATCGAATGCCTGCCAAATCGTCTCACCGTTGGCTTGCAACAGCCCCAGTTTGGTCCCGGCCGGAGCGGATGCGGGAAATTGCAGATCGCGCCCGACCACCCCGGCCAAAGGTGACGGATACCCAAAGTACCCATCCGCAAGGCTTACCTCACCCCCTTGCCCGGCATAGGTGCCGCTAAGGATGACACGAAACGGCTCACCGGGATTGGTAAACTTGAAAATGGTTCCCTGCGCCAACTCGGTTGCGCCGTGGCTCCAAGTTTCGCCCAGCGTGCCCTCGGCCCACTCGCCGGTCTCAGTGTTCAGGATGGCGAGGGTTGAGTCCTTCGGCGCGTTTTGGAACAGCGTGGCGACGGTCTTGTTGCCGGAGAGCGCCAACGGCAGATGGTACAACGATTGTCCAGCCGGGATGTCGAGGTTGATGTAGGCGACATAGTTTTGCGAATGCCCGGCGATGCGGCCCGGTGCCAGCTCATCCGGCACAAGGATTCTTACCATCTGTTTTTCGACCTCCCCGGAGTACGCCAATGGGATGCGAACGATCCCGTTTTTGTTCTGGTAACTGCCAAGTTTTTGCCAACGAACCCCGTCGACCGAGGCCTGAATTTCACAGTTTGCATCCGGCTCACTGGTGAGGATGAATGTGAACCGGCCCTTGTCATCGAACCCTGCCTCACTGAGATCCGGCATAATGTAGTCGCGGCTGAAGTTGGCGGTGATCGACTTGTGCGCATCCATCGTCACTGTGAAGGTTGAGTCATCGCTCGACTCGTCCCCGCTCCAGTGCATCCACGAATAGCCGGTCGCCGGGGCGGCAGCCATCGTCACCTTTGTGCCGGCGAGGAAGGCGGACTTTTTCGGATCCAGCTCGATCCGGCCACGGCCCTCGATCGCCAGCTTGAGCGTGTAGTAAATATCGAGTTGCGCCGCCTGACTGACGGTCTTGCCGAAGCCGTTGCTGACGACCACCGAGTAACGCCCGGCATTGGCAGCCGTTGCCACCGGCAATTGCAATGCCGAGGCGGTTGCGCCGGCGATCGGTTTTCCATCAAACAGCCATTGATAAGCCAACGGCTCGCCAACCGCCTTGACGATGAAGCCGGCTTTGCCGCCGGAGAGAAGGGCGAGATCGGTTGGGGGTGCAGTAACCATCGGGATCGTCGGATCATGAATCCACTCAATGGCACTGGGCGACTTGACGATAAACGCTTGGCCAAGCGCAACCGCCGGCTCAGTCGGCAACCAAGCGCCATCGCTTACCGTGTAAGCATCGTACTTGCCGGTGTCGTTGTTGAGTAGTTCCACCGTGAGCCCGTCGATCCTCGGCAGCCCAAGGCGACTGCTCAAAAGCCCCCCCTTGGCCAAGCGCGGTGACACCACCGACTTGCCTGCCGGGATACCAAGCGTAGTCTCTGACCAAGGCGTAAAGCCGGCCAGCACCACGTCAAACGCCGCGCCCACATTGTTGAATACCGCACCCTCTCCCGGCGCGAGTGTCATGCCCGGCTGACTCCACACGTCGGTGAACGTGTTCGCCTCCCACTTGCCGGTTTTGGCGCTAAACTTGGACAAGGTGCTCCCGCTTGGGACGGCCGGGAAAATGTCGGAGACACGATTACCTCCGTTGGACAACGGGTTGGCAACCAGCGAGTAGCCGGACGGCACGGTCAACGTCACATAACCAAGCGCGCGCGCCGCATAGCCGGTGTCCTCCTCCCACGTGCGGATGAACAGGTTTTTGATCCCGGCTGGTCGATTGAACGGAATACGCACCTCGCCGGAAGCACTGCTGTCACTGGTGAACTGTTTCCAATTGAGCAGATCGAGCGAGTAGTCGGAAGTCAGTTTTTTGCCGGGTCGACCAACCTGCACCCACTCGAGTTGGCTGGCCTCGTTAATTTTCACGCTGCGATATTCCGGCGGCACCACGTCGCGCGTGAACGCGCCGGTGATCACTTTGTTGGCATCCATCGTCACCGCCAGCGGGTTGGCCGCACCGCTGGCCGCACCACTCCAGCCAGTAAACACATAGCCCTTTTTCGGCACGGCGTTGAGAACCACGCGCGACTTGTGAGGATACGTCTCCAACTCCGGGGCATGCGTCACCATGCCGTGCCCCTCCTCCGCCACGCCCAGCGTGTACTGCACATCCAATGCGGCGGTGTCACTCAAGATATTGCCAAACGGATTCCGAATATAGACGGTGTAATCCCCGGCCTGATCATGCTGCACGTTGGCCAGTTGCAACGTCGCGGAGGTTGCTCCATCGATGTTCATACCGTTGAATCGCCACTGGTACTCGAGCGGCGTTCCGGTCGCCTCAACACTGAATGTCACCGGCTGCCCGGCGATCCGCAAAACCCCCACCGGCTGAGTGACGATCTTCGGCGTGCCCTGCGAATTGAGATTGATGTCGCGAGCCCAGTTCAGTTCATCCAAAGACGTGACTCGAAATCCTTGTCCCGCAGCCAAGGTCGGTTCTGCCGGACTCCATGCGCCGCCCGTGAAAGTCGATGTCGTCCAGTCCCCGGTGTCGTTGTTGAGCAGGCCCACCTTCAGTCCCTCAACTGTCGGCAGTTCAAAATCCGTCGATACCGCCCCGGAGAGGGGCAGCGTTGCGGTGTGGTACGAGTCCCCGACCGGAATCGCAGCCGACACGCTCCCCTGCGTGACTTCGCCGGTAAATTTCAACGTCACCGCCGAGCCGGTTTTGTTGTCGTACAACGCCGCTTGGCCGGGCGAAATCGACAGCCCCGGATTACTCCAGACATCGCCAAATGTGCTGGCCGACCATTCGCCCGCTTGGCTGTCCCAAGTCGAGACGGACAGGTTGGCCGGGCCGGCCGGCAACAGTGCGACCACAGTATTGTCGCCCTTGGCCAAGGGGCTAGATAACAGCGACTTGCCGGTTGGCACCTCAAGCAGGTGATAGCCCACGATGTTATCCGAGTAACCCTTACCAGTCACCAGCACGCGGAAGTACATGCTCGTGGCACCCGCCGGCGGGATCACCGGCACATGAAGTTCGCCCGGGTTTGTTTGCGTGCTGTGATCCACCCAGTTTTCCAAATCGAAACTGTACTGGACGTTGTTCTTCACACCCGGCTCGGCGACCACGGTGAATTGAAACGTGCCGTCCGCGCGGAAGTGCGCATCCTTCAGCGTCGGCATGATGTAATCGCGCGAAAAGTCAGCCGTGACCGTCAGGTGATTGTCGACGGTGACGGTGGTTTGCGCAGTGTCGCCGCTGGCGTCCCCTCCCCAACTCGCAAACGAGTAACCCTCCTCCGGCACACCAGTCACGGTCACCTCAGTGCCCGGTGCGTAATGATCCTGCAACGGGCTCAGCACAATCCGCCCCGCGCCGGTGGTGTCACGGTTGATCACATAATGCACCGCCACATCCGCCGGCAGACTGGTCACCGAGCCAAACCGGTTAGTCAACCGCACCGTGTATTTGCCGGCGTTGGCCTCTGCTGCCTCCTCGAATGCCAACGCATTGCGGGTGGCTCCATCTACGGCTGTGCCGTTGAAAAACCACTGGTAATCGAGCGGATCACCCACGCCCTGAACCGACAGACCAAGCCACGAACCGCTGGTGACCACCTGATCCTGCGGTTGCGTCGTCACCTCCGGCAGAATGATCACGTTGTAGGCTACTGATTGATCCCACTCAATTGCCGTGGCAGCTGTCACGCGGAACGCTTGGCCAAGCGCAACACTCGGCTCGCTGGGCTGCCAAGCGTTTTCCGAATAGGTATACGTAACATACGCCCCGGACTCGTTGTCGAGCAACTGCACCTCCAGCCCCTCGGCTTCCGGCAGGCCAAGCGCCGAGGCCACGCCGCCCTCTGCCGGGGTCAACGCACTGCGCAGCGCTGCCTTGGTCGGGAGAACTGAATTCAGGTCGCCCTGCTGGGCCACGCCAAAATAATCCACCGACACCGCATCCTCCCCGGCGAGATCGAGCACCGCCCCCTCGCCCGGGTCGAGCGTCATTGCCGGGTTTTCCCATGCACCGGCCTCAAACACATTCACCACCAGTTCTCCGGTGGCCTCGTCCAGCTTGGCCAAGGTGGTGCCATTTGGGAATCCACTGAAAAGCTTGGCCACGGTGTTGCCGTCTTCACGGTTCAGCGGGTTGGCGATAAGCGACTTGCCGGCGGGATACGTCACCCGCGTGTAACCCACAGCGTTTTTCGAGTACTTCTCCGTCTTGAGCAGCGCGCGCACGTATAGCGTATCAACCCCGCCCGGCCGGTCGATCGCCTTGCTGTTTTTGCCGGAGGCGTTGAACATCAAGTCCTCCTTGCCGCCCTTCAACAGTGTCTTCCAGTTTTTCAGGTCGAACGAGTACTCAAACACATTCGTTGTCCAGCGATGGCCGTGCACCTGAAAACCAAGCTGCTCGTCAGTGAGGTTTAGGTTGAAAAATTCTGGTTCATCAAAAATCAACCACTCCAATTGCGCTGGCTCGGAGTTGGCCTCGCCGATGGCCGTACGGACATTAACAGTATACGCCCCCTCGGTGGCCGGTGTCATGACACCGATGTCCACCGAACTCGCCGTTGCACCATCAATCGCCTCGCCATTGAAACTCCACTGGTAGGCAAACGGGCCGGTGCCTTTTGGCTCCACCTTCAGCACGACATTCGTGTGAATGCCGATGACCGTCTCCACGGGGGTCGGTGCTGTGGTCATGGTGACGTTTGCACCGTCGATGACCTTTACATTGGCCGGTGAACCGATGCTCGGCAGGACGGCATCCAACACGGCGGTTTTGCTGCGCGTGTAGCCCACGGCGTTGCGAACGACCACCTCGTATCGTCCCATGTGTTCCGGTTGAAAGTTGTCGATCGTGTGGGACGCCTGCGTGGCCCCCTCGATGTCCTTGTTTTCAAAACGCCACTGGTAGGTAAGCGTCTCGGCGCCCTTGGCCTGCACCGAATGCACCACGGTCGAGCCAAACTGCATGATCGTCTGGTCGGCTGGTTGCTGCACGATCACCGGCGGGTCATCGGGCTGAAACGCGAGGTGGCCCCACCACGTGCCCCAGCGATCACGCTTATCATCCGGAATGCCCTTCTGATCGGTGTTGCGCGTCTCTGCGTACATCTGAATCGTCCACATGTCGGTGTCGTTGTTGGGGTCAACCTGCGTCGCGCTGTAGTCGCCCCAGCTATTTCGGCCGTCGGCACGCAGCTTGACGTACGGCGCTACGCCGGACTTGAACAGCGCCGGTTTGCTCATCTCTCCAAGCGGATCCCCGGCCTTGCGATAGGAGTAGTATGCGCTGGCGTAAGTGTCCTTTGTGAACCCGGAATAGCCAATCAACACGTCGTTGTTTTTGTTCACTGCAATGCTCGGGAAAGTGTACTGCTTCACACCGTTGGTATCCTGTATGTAGCCGCGTTGAATGATCGTGGCGTTGGTTTCGAGGTTCCACCACTGGATGGCCGTTCGGTTCACGTTGGTCACGCCTTCCGGCAAAAAAACATGGTGCGCCGCCCAAAGTTTGCCGTTGCGCTTGATCAACGCGTGCATGCGCGAGTCGTTGCCAAAAATATTTTTCGCGGTGCCTTTCTGCGGTGAAATGTTGGTTTTCCCAATGGAAAACTCCCACGGCACAATGTCCTTCAACGGCGTCGTGGCAAACTTCGGCGTATAATGCTCCTGCCCAACCTTGCCGGACAGCGCGCTGACACGCAGTGCGCGGGTGCTGTTCTCGGTAATGAAAAGCAGATTCGTGTCCGCCGCGTCGTGCGTCGTCGCCGGCACCACGGTGAAATAATCAGGATCATCAAACTGCGTATAAAACGCCCGGTCGTTGCGAATGTAGTCCGGCTTGTGAAACGCGTAGATACGAGAACCGACAAACTCCTTCGTGCCGGCCACCTCGTTGGTGCCCTTGTACATGTTCACCGAGGCGGCGAGCCACTTACCGTTGTAGCCGACACTTGGGTAATCGGCGTACAGATAGTTCGTCTTGACCGACGTGGGGTGTACCCGGATCGACGCCATGTCC
>CAJXAU010000093.1 GCA_913050205.1 uncultured Verrucomicrobiota bacterium | reverse complement strand
CCAATCTCTCGAGTTGTACAACCTCAAATCCGATTTGGGCGAAACGAAAAACTTGGCCAAGCGACACCCGCGCTTGGCCAAGCGATTGAACCTTAAGCTGTCCACGTGGCTCACGGAAACAAAGGCTCAAATGCCCAAGCCGCCCCAGCCCAAGGCCGAGTGAGTGATTTCGTCTTGCAATTGGCCTTGATCAGGTGAACTTTTCTCCCGTGTTGTTTTTTCGGCGTATCATCGCGTTGATCCTGCTGCTGGCTTGGGTGCCGGCATCGTCCCATTGCCTGTTGGCATCGGCGTTGCAGAATGCGGTGGTCGATTGCTGCGTTGAGGCAAAGCAGCAGGGGGGCGAGTCGCACCATGATTCCGGATGTTGCCCGTTCTGTGGCACATTTGAATCGGGCAAATACCTCACCTCCACAAAAGATAAGCAGGCAGTTGGCAGCGAGGAGATGCCGGCCCTCATTCCGCCGATTTGGCGGCTATCGCTGGGACCGACCGATAATTCGGATTCCTTCTTTATTCCTCACACAAGCCCGCCCAAAGCTGCCGCTTGGCAGTTTGAAACTCGGTCGGCTCGCTTGGGGCGTTCCCCAAACGTTTCCTTTTAGGAACCGGATCCGGTTCCATTCTCAAAAAAACACCGTCGGGCACGGGTGTGTCCATTGGTACGCAACATCGATTGCAAATGTGAAAAAAAGAAAGGAAACGAATGAATTTAATTAAAAAGAGTGTGGAAAGTTGGGTCGCCGTGATGATCGTGGCGACGTTGGGCGCGGCTGCGGTTTCGGCGGCTGATGGAGATCCGGACGCGAAACAGGAGGTGCGCGATGCCGCCGCGATAAAGCTGCTGAAGGAGCGGAAAGACGTGACGCTGATGTACGTCAAGGGGCTGGTTTGCCCATCGTGCGCAATCGGTATTCGCGTCAAGGTTGGCAAGCTGCCGTTTGTGGACTCGACCCGGTATAAACGGGGTCTCGACATGGATACGAAAACGCAGTTGCTGACCGTGGCGCTGTTGCCCGGGTTTCAGGCTGATGTCGCAAGCCTCGACAAGGCGGTCAACGATGCCGGGTACGACCCCGTCGAGTGGTATTCGCTCGAGGCGGGTAAGTTGAAGACGCATCCCTTTGCCTCGGCGAAGAAACTGAAGTAACCATGATGGCACGAAAAGCGGCGCTGCTGGGCGTCGTGTTATCCAGTTGGGTTGTGTCGGCCGACGAGCCGATCATGAACATGATGCCCCGCTGGGACAACGGTTGGGGATTGCAGTTGATCGACGAGTACCGCCGTGAAAGTGATTTGCTGCTGGGCGACGAAACGGCCTACTCCGGTTTTACCGAGGATGTGCACCTCCTGCATTTTCAGGGGGTGTATACCTGGGATCGGTCGATTCGGTTGACGTACAAACTGCCGTACGTGTTGAGTGCCCGGCGCGAGATGCCGGATGGGTTGGGTGGAAAATACGTCGAGCGCGATAACGGTATCGGCGATGCTACCTTGGCGTTGCCATTGAAAAAATATTTTAACCTCGACGGTCGCAGCGGATCGTGGACGTTAAAGCCGATGCTACGCGTGCCTTTGGCTGGCGAGGATGACTACGAGATCTACGACAACAAGTGGGGCGGCGGCCTTGGATTGGGCTACGAGTTCGAGACTCATCGCTTGGCCTTCGTAAGTTCTGCGAGCTATTGGGACTTTGAGGGCGATAAACCGTCCGAGACTGGGTTTTCTCTGGATTTGGGTTATAAGTTTTATCCTCTTGAAACTAATAGTCAGATACTGTGGGAAACCGACTTTTTATACAAAGATAACGGCACCGAGACTCTGCTCGCCGGGCCTGCGTTTTACTGGAACTTCAATGACACCACCCACATGCGCCTCGAGTGGAAGCATGATTTTCACGATCGCCAAGGCACGCTGGATCACGGTAATGGCGATCGATTTCTGTTGAGTCTGGGTATCGTGTTTTGAGTTTAGTCTTACGCTTGGCCAATCGCGAGCTGACTTGACCTGCCGTTTGGCCAAGCGGAGACTCTGGCGAGCGTGACCCGGTTATTCGCCATATTTCTTTTTACCACCGGAATAGCAAGCGCTGGTGCGGTCGAATATCTGCGTGATATCAAGCCGGTGCTCAAAGAGCGTTGTTACGCCTGTCACGGTGCGCTGAAACAGAAGGCCGGGTTGCGGGTGGATTCTGCGGCCAACCTTCGCAAAGGGAGTCGGGATGGGGATGTGCTGGCGCTTGGCCAAGCGGTTGAGGGAAAACTGCTGGCGCGATTACTGTCGCCGGACTTGGATGAGCGGATGCCGCCGGAGGGTGCGCCGTTGAAGGCGGCGGAGATTGCGGCCATTCGAGAGTGGATTGCCGTCGGTGCCCCGGTTCCGTCAAACGAAACCGCCGAGGCCGATCCCCGTGAGCACTGGGCGTTTCAGGTTCCGCGCCGTGCGTCGTTGCCGGGTAAAGCTGCCAATCCTGTGGACGATCTAATTGAGTCCCGCTTGGCCAAGCGCGGGCTCAAGGGCCAGCCTCCGGCCGAACGAACAATTCTGATTCGTCGCCTGTACCTCGACCTCCTTGGTTTGCCGCCCAATCGGGAGCAGTTGCGGGACGAACGGCCGTGGGAGTTGATTGTGGACGAGCTCCTCGCCAGTCCTCATTATGGAGAACGATGGGCGCGGCACTGGATGGATATCTGGCGCTATTCAGATTGGTATGGGCTCGGTGATGAGGTGAGGGACAGTCAAAAGCAATTATGGCGTTGGCGTGACTGGATCGTTTCATCCCTGAATGAAAACAAAGGCTACGATCAAATGATCCGGGAGATGCTTGCCGCAGACGAAATCGCGCCGACGGATTTATCGGCGATTGCAGCCACCGGCTTTTTGGCGAGGAGCTACTTCAAATTCAATCGCACGACTTGGCTCGATAACACGGTTGAACATACGAGCAAGGCTTTCATGGGATTGACGATGAATTGTGCCAAGTGCCACGATCATAAATACGATCCCATTGACCATCTGGATTACTACAAATTTCGGGCGATCTTTGAGCCGTATCAGGTTCGGGTCGATGTCATGCCCGGTGAGTTGGACCTGATGAAAAATGGAATCTCTCGTGTTTATGACGGGAATCCGGATGCCGTCACCTATCTGCATGAGCGAGGGGATGAAAGCAAGGCCGACAAGGATCAAAAAATCAGCGCCGGTCCGCCTGCTTTTTTTAGGAGTGGCTGGGAGTCGCCCCAAGAGGTTGCGTTACCGCTCGAGGCATGGCGGCCCGACATGCGAAATTTCGCCCAACAAGGCTATTTAGCCCAAGAGCGAGCGAAGGTTTCTGAGGCTGAAAATCAGTTGGAAAAGTTGAAACAGACAAAGGCCGCTCAAGACAAAAGGCAGACTCCGCCCAGCGAGATCGTTGTTGGTGAATCTGTTTTTGTTGATGACTTCAGTAAACTCCGTCCGAAACTTTGGGAAACGACGGGAGATGATTGGCGATTTCAGGACGGGGCTTACTCAATTATAGAGCCCTCTCTGGACAAAGCCTTTTTACGCTCGAAAATCAAGCATCCCAGGGACTTTGAATTGTCGCTTAGTTTTCAAACGACAGGTGGCAAGAAATGGAAGTCGGCCGGGATACGATTCGACGTCGATGAGAGTGGGGAAAATTCACACTTTGTGTACACCAGCGTCGGAGGAGGCAAGGTACACTTGGCACACACGGTCGATGGGAAGGATCATTATACCCAAGCCGTTGCCAAGCGGCCGATAAAGTTGAATCAGAAGTACACGTTGAACCTGAAAATCCGTGATACGCTGATCAATGTTGCCTTGGACGGTGAGTTTCTTTTTTCCTTCAATCTACCGAGACGGGAACCCGGTTTAGTGCAACTTTTGGCCTATGATGCTGTTGTGGATTTTTACGAAATTGAAGTCCGGCACTTGCCCTCACAGGTCGTCCTTCAAAAAGCCAGTGACAACCCGACGGAGTCAACTGTTACGGTCGAAGCTATCGAGCTGGCGGATGCCAAGTTAAAACATGCCAAGGCAGAATACGCTTTTGCAAGGGCTCGCATCGATGCGGACAACGCCACATACCGGAACAAAGGAAACGGCTCGGCAGAAACCGCAGGCCGCCGGCAGCTTGAAGCCAAGCTGGCGCAAGCGAGAGTCGATCTGTTCGATACAAAAAAATCTGCCAACGCGCAGATGACGATTAAAAAACTTGAAGAGGATCTGGAGGAGGGCAGATTTCCGGGTTATGAGCCGCTGCCTTTGAGCAAGGTGTCTCTGGTTAAGACGCCGAACAAGGATGCACTGCCCGTTGAAGGGGGCTATCCGAAGTCGAGCACCGGCCGTAGAACGGCCTTGGCGAATTGGTTAACGCATCGGGATCACCCCCTGACCGCCCGGGTGGCGGTCAATCATATATGGCTGCGGCATTTCGGGGTTCCACTGGTTGAGACTGTCAGTGATTTCGGGTTGAGGGCACCCAAGCCATTACACCACGATCTGTTGGATCATTTGGCAGTGGAATTCATGGAGTCCGGTTGGGACATGAAGCAACTGCATCGCCTGTTGCTGACATCGAAGACTTGGCAGCGCAGTTCCTCAAACCTTGCTGCTTACAAGAGATCGCTCGCAGCCGATCCGGGCAACCACCATTACTGGCGAATGAACAGTCGTCGGATGGAGGCTCAGGTCGTTCGAGACAGCCTGCTTTATCTCGGCGGAACATTGGACTCGACTATGGGTGGCCCATCGGTAACGCCTTCTCCGGGTGAACGTCGGCGTAGTCTGTATTTTTTTCATTCAAGGGATGGTCGTTCGAAATTTCTTTCGACATTTGACGACGCAGACGTGTTTGCCTGCTACCGGCGTGGAGAAAGCGTCGTTCCGCAGCAGGCGCTGGCGATGATGAACAGTCAGACGGCCACCGCATCGGCGAAGCAGATTGCTTCCGTTTTTGACGCTGACTTGAGTGCCGAGGAGTTTGTCCGGGCTGCGTTTTTCAAAATCCTGGCCCGGCAACCGGCCGACTCCGAATTGGCTGAATGCCTGTCGTATTTAAAGAAGCAACCCAAGCGTGAGCATTTCATTCATGCCCTGATTAACCTTAACGATTTCATGATGATTCGATGAAACTAGACCACCAATTTGAACTTTCAAGGCGGACTCTCCTTGGATCAGCGCTTGGCTTCGGGGCATTGGCGTTGAACGGCATCATGGCTGCAGAAGAGCCTGCCTTGCCGGATGGTAAACCACATTTCACGCCCAAGGCGAAACGAGTGATCTGGTTATTCATGCGCGGTGGAGTCAGCCACATGGAGAGTTTTGACCCCAAGCCCGCACTCAACAAGTTCGCCGGTAAATCCATTGGTGAGACGCCTTACGAAAGTGTTTTGGATGCGTCGAAGATCAGGAAACTGCGGATTCCCATTAAGGGTGACGCCAACGGTCACACGCGCACGAAAATTTTCCCCATGCAGACCGGCTTTGGGAAAAACGGCCAGTCTGGAATTGAGCTCAGCGATTGGTTTCCTCACATCAGATCCTGCGCTGATGACATCGCCTTCATTCGTTCCATGTGGACGAGTGATAACAATCACGGTGCCCAGGTGCAGTTTCATTCCGGACGCCATTTTCTGGATCCACGCGTTCCGACCATCGGTGCATGGATCAACTACGGATTGGGTTCGCTTAGCGACAACCTGCCGCAGTTCATTAATATCGGGCCGCGTTTTTTCGACAAAAAAGATGCCCACTACCTTGGCCCTGCCTACGATGCGGTTAACCTGAAGATCGATCCCAAGAATCCGCTCGATTATGCCAAGCCGGACAACAGCATATTGGCTGTGGATCAACGGAAGAATCTCGAGTTGATCAACAGGCTCAATGGCCTGGCGGCGGAACGGTATCCGCTCGACCCGATTATTGAGGCCCGAATGAAATCGTATGAGTTGGCCTTTCGCATGCAAACAGCCGTTCCGGAGGCATTGGATTTTACGCAGGAATCAGGTGAGACAAAGAAGCTCTACGGACTCGATCAACAGGAAACCAAGGCCTTTGGCCAACAGTTGCTGGCGGCCCGGCGGTTGTCAGAACGCGGTGTTCGTTTCATCCAAATCATGCATGGCGACGGTGCCGCTGGGGCTTGGGATAATCATTCAGGATTGAAAAATGGCCACGCACGGTTGTCCAGACAGGTCGATCAGCCCACGGCTGCCTTGCTGAAGGACTTGAAGCGGCGCGGATTACTCGAGGACACCATCGTCGTCTTCGCCACGGAGTTTGGTCGCACTCCGGGTTCGCAGGGAGCCGATGGTCGCGACCACCATTCATTCGGTTTCAGTGTCTGGATGGCAGGAGGGGGCATCAGGGGTGGCGTAGTCAACGGAGCGACCGATGAGTTGGGTTATCATGCTGTTGAAGATCCTCATTATGTGACCGACGTTCATGCAACGATCAACCATCTCATGGGCATCAATCCCCACAAACTGGAAGTCCCCGGTCACAAGCGGCTGGAAATGGATTTTGGTCATGTGATCAGAGAAATTATCGCATAAGGTTTCACTCCCTTGCTTGACCTGTCGCTTGGCCAAGCGGAAGCTTGCGGCGTGCAACGACTCTTTCTTTTTCTGATAGCGCTTGGCCAAGTGCTGACACTGCAGGCAGCCAAGCAGCCAAATATCGTCATCATTATGGCCGATGATATGGGTTTTTCCGATATCGGTTGTTACGGCAGTGAGA
>CAJXAU010000092.1 GCA_913050205.1 uncultured Verrucomicrobiota bacterium | reverse complement strand
CATCGAGCAACCGGCCGACACAGGCGTCCATCAACGAGATGGAAGCGTAGTAGGCTTGAATGATTTCCTTACGCTTGGCCAACGTGAGTTCTCGCTGGAGGGGACGATCGTGCAGTCCCACGGACGGGATATCGTCACGGTCGCCAGGCTTTTCCATCAACGGCTCAATCTTGTCGACGGGGTAAAACTTCGCATAGTGCGCCGGCGCAACGTACGGGGTGTGTGGCCGGAAAAATCCCATCGCGAGGAAGAACGGCTTGCCAGTTTTGTCCGGGTGATGATCCTTCATGATCCGGATGGCATCGAGCGCGCCCTTGCCGTCGGTGTGGTCCTCGTCCTTTCCGTCGATGATGCGCCACGAGATGGTGCCGCCGTACTTGCCCTTGACGAGTGTTGAGATCGGTTCCAACTCGGTGCGATCGATGCCGATCGGGTTGGCCACCTTGTTCCACGATGCGGAATCGTCCTCTCCCGAGGTGCCGATCTGCAGCGGGACGCCGTAGTGATAAATCTTGCCAACGCGCGCCGCGAAGTAGCCGTTGTTCATGAAGTGCTGCGACAGCGTCGGCAAGTCGGGGTGGCGTTTGCGAAAATCCCCGGCGTTGGAGAGCACCCCGGTCTGTTCCGGGTAAAGGCCGGTCATGAAAGACGAGCGGCTGGGATTGCAGACTGGGTACTGACAGTAGGCGCGATCGAACTGAACTCCGCGCTTGGCCAAGCGATCGATGTTGGGCGACTTGACCAGCGGATGCCCGTAGCAACCGAGGTCGTTATTGAGATCATCCACGGCGATGAACAAGACGTTGGGCCGCTTGGTCTCCTCCGCTTGGCCAAGCGAAACCAATGAAAACAGCGACAAAATCAACCCGATCCGACAAATCCGCCAAGGCAAAATCATGGGCAAACTCTAACGCGCGAGACAGGCCGAAGAAAGGCCCGCTTGGCATAGCCGGAAATAATGTGAAAAAGAGGTTGCCATCCCGTGAACGCGGCCTAAGTTCCTCGCCTTTGCGGCTTGAACCCGAGACCGCAACATTCGCAACATTATGAATTTCGCCCAATCTCTGCGCAACGTTCGATGGATGAACAGCGCATTTCTGATCGGCACCCTTATTACCTCTATCATTGGACTGCCTCTTTTTGTGTACCACTACGGTGGACAAATTAACTGGTGGCTCCATGGCGGTATGTTTGTCGGAATGTTCATCGCCTCCGGCCTGAGCATCACGCTGGGGTATCATCGACTATTCTCCCACCTCTCGTTCAAGGCCGGCTGGCCGGTGCGATTCCTGACACTGGTCTTTGGTGCCACGGCAATGGAGAACTCGGCACTCGAGTGGTGCTCCGACCATCGTCGTCATCACAAACACACCGACGATGACGAGGATCCGTACAACATCCAACGTGGATTCTTTCACGCCCACATGGGCTGGATCATGAAACGGCCAATCGGCGGCGAGACTCCGTTGACCAATGTCAACGACCTAAAGACCGATCCGTTGGTTCGTTTTCAGCACAAGTGGTGGGTGGCGATTGGCCTCGTTGTAGGCTTCGGCCTGCCCGCGCTCATCGGCTATCTGGCCGAAGGGAGCATCGGTGCGTTGGCCGGCCTGTTGATCGGCGGTGTGACCCGCCTCGTGGCTGTGCATCACATGACCTTTTTCATCAACAGCCTCTGCCACACGCTCGGCAACCAGCCGTACTCGGCCCGCTGCTCGGCCCGCGACAGTTGGCTGATGGCACTGTTCACATTCGGTGAAGGGTACCACAATTTCCATCATGAGTTTCAGCACGACTACCGCAACGGTGTGAAGCCATGGCAATTCGACCCCACCAAGTGGACTATCCGGATGCTGGAGAAAATTGGGCTTGCGTCCGATCTTCGCCGTGTTCCCAACGAAACCATCGCGATGGCGGAAATTCGCGAAAAACAAAGGAACCTCGCCGTTCGTCTCGAGAAGCACGAGGAGACCATCTGCGAGAGGGCTCATAAACTTTTCAACGAGGCCCAGGAGGAACTCCACGCAGCCCACGAGGCGTGGGAGGAAGCCAAGAAGGAACACATGAAGGCACTCCGCCAAAAGCTCGAAGCCACGAGGGAGCAGTTGACCGAGTTGCAGCACAAGGTCGAACAGTCCGTTGAGGATCTGCGCCAGGCCATCAATGACTGGCACGACGCCCATCAGGGTCTCGTCCTCAAGCTCGCCTAGCCGAGCGTCTGATAAATCGAATTTCACCCCCGCCGTCGGGAAACCGCGGCGGGGTTTTCTTTCCACTCGCCCCGAGGCAACAACGGGTTTGCCTCCGTCCTACCCTTCCGTCACCATTCGTCCCGACCGATTCATGAAAATTAACTCCATTCTCAAGACCATTTTGGCGGCCGCTGTGCTGTTAACCACCGGCTCCGTCTATGCCAAGGAATCGAAGACGCTCGACGTTTACTGGGTCGATGTTGAGGGTGGCGGCGGTACTCTGATCGTCACTCCCGCCGGCGAGTCGATCCTCATCGACACCGGCATGCCGGGCGGCCGCGACCCCGGCCGTCTTCACGAAGCAGCAACCAAGGTGGCTAGCGTGAAGCAGATCGATCACCTGATCACCACACACTTTCACATCGACCACTTCGGCGGAGCTGCGGAGTTGTCACAGAAAATGCCCATAAAAAATGTCTGGGACAACGGCATCCCGGCACGCGACCCGGACGGCAGGGCAAACTCCACGTTTCTGCTACGCATCAAGCCGTACCGCAACATGAAAGTCGGCAAGCGCCACGTGATGAAACCCGGCACGCTGCTACCGCTCAAGCAGGTGCCCGGCCAGCCGGAGGTGCGCATCCGGTGTATCGCAGCGATGAAGAAATTCGTCGATGCACCGAAGGGCACGCCTCGCAATACGTTGACCGACAAGGTCAAATGGATCAAGGAGGACACGACCGACAACGCCAACAGCATCGCCGTGATGGTGGAGCTGGGCGACTTTCGTTTTTGGGACGGCGGCGACCTCACGCAAAACACCGAGGCGCGGCTGGTCACCCCGGTCAACCGCGTAGGCACGGTGGACGTGTATCAGGTGAACCATCACGGGCTGGACTACAGCAACAACGCCGTGTTTATCCAGAGCCTCGCGCCAACCGTGTCGGTGATGAACAACGGCGTGACCAAGGGCTGCGGCCCCTCGTCCTTCGCCGCGTTAAAGAGTGCCAAGCCCAAGGTGATGTATCAGGTGCATAAGAATCTCCGGGCGGACATTGAAAACAACACGAACGACGAATTTATCGCAAATCTCACGAAGGACTGTGATGCACACCACATCCACATGTCCGTCGCCCCAGATGGCGAAAAGTACAGCATCAATATCCCCGACCGGGGACACAGTCGCACGTTCAAGACGCGCAAAAAATAAGCCGGCGCGGGCGTGCCGGATCCCATGATCTATCTCGATCACCTCACGACGACGCCACCTCTGCCCGAGGTGATCGACGCGATGCAGCCGTGGCTCGGAGAGCGGTTCGGGACCGCTGGGGCGCTTTATCAGCTTGGGCTCGACGCCCGGGATGCGATGGACGAAGCCCGTTCGCGCTTGGCCAAGCTCGTGAACGCAGCTGACACCGAGGAGATCATCTTCACATCCGGCGGCACCGAGGCGGTCAACCTTGCCGTCAAGGGGGCGGCCTTGGCCAACCGGCGCTTCGGCAAACACATCATTACTACGCCCATCGAGCACCCCGCTGCACTTGGTTCCATCACTTGGCTTGAGGGGCAGGGCTTCGAATGCACTCAGTTGCCCGTGGACGGTCAGGGAATGGTCGACCCTGCAGCGCTTGGCCAAGCGCTACGCGACGATACAGCGCTCGTCTGTCTGCACCACGCCAGCCACGACCTCGGCACGGTTCAACCGATCGCTGCCTTGGCCAAGCTCACACGCCAAAAAGGCGTCCCGCTTTTCGTCGATGCCACGCTCAGCGGCGGTTGGCTGCCGTTAGACGTGCAGCAGCTTGGCGCCGACCTGGTCGCGCTGGCGCCGCATCGGTTCCACGGACCGAAGGGGGTGGGCGTGCTTTACAGGCAACGCCGAACACAAATCGAGCCATTGGTCCACGGGGGCGTGCAGGAGAACGATCTCCGTGCCGGGACAGAAAACATCGCGGCTATCGTCGGGGCCGGCGTTGCCGCCGACCGAGCGGCGGTCAATCTCGATCACCGGATGGATCGGGTCGGCGCGTTGCAACGCAAATTGTTGGATGGAATCCGGGAAGGCATGGACGAAATCCACCTCAACGGACCGGAACCGGGTGAGCACCGACTCCCGCATCACCTGAGTCTCAGCACCGCAAACGTCGAGGGAGAAGGCCAAGCGTTGGCAATGGACTTACGCGGGGTGGCCATTCACGCAGGGGCGGCCTGCACGACCAAGTCCATGCAGGTTCCCCCCGCGCTTGCGGCTATCGGGCTTGATGCTGACCTCGCCCGTGGCACCACGTTGTGGGGAATCGGCGAAGGCACAACTGAGGCGGAGATTACCGGGGCGATCAAGATTTTTGCTGACGTGACCACCAAATTGAGGGCCATGTCCCCCGTCGAGGATTTATTGGCTTAACGGCTGATGGCGCTTGAACCCCTCAACGGAGTTCGTTAAGAAACCGGTGTCTTTTTTTTGCCATGGCTGACGCAGACAATAAATACGAGGATAACGCCCCGGGTAAGTTTTATGTGGATGAGGAGTGCATTGATTGTGACCTCTGCCGCGAGACCGCCCCGAACTGCTTCAATCGAAACGATGATGGTGGCTACTCATTTGTCACCAAGCAGCCCGAGGGGGAGGAGGAAGAGGAACTATGCCGCGAAGCCATGGAAGGTTGCCCTGTCGAGGCAATCGGCGACGACGGCGCCTGATCAGCGTTCGCGCTGAATCCGTCTTCTTAACAACTCCAGCGACTGGTTCACCGAGGCCTGCTTGAATGTCTCTCGGTTGTAGGGATGATGTTTCTTGACTGCCAAAGGCCGTTCCCCGGCCGAGGCCAAGCCGAGCCAGACTGTTCCAACCGGTTTTTCCGTTGATCCCCCGCCCGGCCCCGCGATACCGGTGACCGACAGGGCATGATCGGCGCCCGTTGCCGCACGAGCCCCCTCCGCCATCTCCATCGCCACCGCCTTGCTGACTGCCCCGTGTTGTTCAAGGGTCTCGCCCCTGACACCCAGAAGCTTCTGTTTCAACTCATTGCTGTACGAGAGCAACCCGCCCAAAAACACCACTGAGGCTCCGGGGATACCGGTGATGTGGTGCCCGAGAAAACCGCCTGTACAAGACTCCGCGACGGCAATCGTCTCGCCGTTTTCAATAAGCTGTTCAACCACCACCTGCGCGATCGACTCGCCGCCGGTACCGTAAATGTATTTGCCGAACTCTCCGCGAATCAGTGCCTCCGCCTCGTCAATCAATCCAGGAACGCCATCGCCGTGACCGCACAGCCGGATATCCACCTGCCCTGTCCGGGCACAAAACCCAAGATCCAGCCCCTGATCCATAAGAGGTCGCAGCCGCGTGAGCAATTGATCTTCCACCATCGACTCACCGATGCCCATGCTACGCAGTGTCCGGCAGTGAAACGCCGCCGCAAGCGGCAGCTCTCGTTGAATAAATGGCAGTACCTGCGCCTCGACCATCGGACGCAGCTCCCGAGGCGGCCCAGGCAGCATGACAAGCCAGGTAGGGGATTCCTCATCGTCCGCTCCCGACACATTCATTGCCAGACCGGGCGCGGTGCCGTGCTCGTTGGCGAACACGACTGCGCCCTCGGGAACTTGTGCCTGCACCAGTACCGACTCCGGCATCGGTCGGGCGCGCCGGGCGAAGAACGAAGTGATGTGTTCCGCGATCGCCTCGTCGTGGTGAAGCTGCTTGGCCAACATACCGGCGATCCGCTCCCGCGTGATGTCGTCCGAGGTCGGGCCAAGGCCGCCGGTGGTGATCACGAGGTCCGCCCGACCAAGCGCGATCTGCACCGCATCGCAAATCGCTTCCGCCGTATCTGGCACCGTCTCCTGCCTTGTAAGAATATAGCCAGCGTCGGAAAGAGCCTCGCCCAACCACTGCTGGTGGGTGTTGAGGACTCGGCCAAGCAGCAGCTCCGAGCCGGTGTTGATGAGTTCGATCTCCATTCGCGGACAGCCAATATCCACGCAACCGGCTTACGGGGCAAGCTTGGCCAAGCGTAATGTTGACCCCAGACCGGTGCCTCTGCACGATTTGCCCATGCAACACTCCGAAGGATTCCTCGCCATCGTCAATGCCGCACGAACCGGCGTCAGTGAGATCGACCTCAACCAAGCCGGCGAGCGGTTGGCCAATAATCCCGACGCGATCCTGATGGACGTACGCGAGGACCGCGAATGGACGAACAGCCACGCGACCGGGGCAATTCACTTGGGAAAAGGCGTTCTCGAGCGCGACATCGAGTCGGTCGTCCCGGAAAAGGACACAGAAGTGATCATGTATTGTGGGGGAGGATACCGCTCTGTGCTGACGGCGGAGGTGGCCCAGCGGATGGGCTACACGAATGTCCACTCGCTCATTGGCGGGTACAAGGCACTCGTCGCTGCCAATTGGCAGTTGGAGAACGGAGACTGATCGCTTGGCCAAGTTTCACTTCATCCGGTTGAAGGTCGTCTGCAGGACCTCCCAGTCCTTCTTGCCCTCGAACTTGGCCTTTGCGGCATCCGACACACCGGCCTCGAGGGCGTTTTTGGTGGGACGCTGCACCTGATAGT
>CAJXAU010000091.1 GCA_913050205.1 uncultured Verrucomicrobiota bacterium | reverse complement strand
TATGAATATAACCGGGGGAGATGCCGATGCGACAGCCGCCGTGGGAATTTTCGCCGGTGCCGGGGGTGACGATTCCCGGGCAGTTTGGGCCAACCAAGCGGGTTTCGGATCCATTGAGCGCGGCTTTGACCTCGATCATATCCCGTACCGGAATTCCTTCGGTGATCGCGACGACGAGTTCGAGGCCGGCATCGACCGCCTCGAGGATGGCGTCGGCAGCGAAGGGTGGAGGAACAAAGATTGCGGACGCAGTAGCGCCTGATTCCTGAACCGCCTCCTGGACGCTGTCGAAAATCGGCACTTGATCTTCAAACGTCTGGCCGGCTTTTCCGGGAGTGACGCCTGCGACGATCTGTGAGCCGTACTCCAAGCTGAGTTGGGTGTGGCGTCCACCGAAGCTGCCGGTGATGCCTTGAACAAGTACCTTGGTGTCTGGTTTGACTAGGATGGCCATGTGTTTCGAAAAGTTGGTTATGCGGCGGCTTCGGAAACTACCTTTTTGGCTGCGTCTGCCATGCTGTCCGCGGTGATCAGTGTGATGCCGGACTCGGCTAAGGTCTTTCGGCCAGCCTCGACATTATTACCCTCGAGCCTCACGACGAGAGGCAGTGTCAGGTGGGTTTCCTTTGCAGCGGCGACCACGCCTTCAGCGATCGTGTTGCAATTCATGATGCCGCCGAAAATGTTCACAAGGATCGCCTTGACGTTGGGATCCTTGAGGATGATTTGAAATGCAGCCGTGACCTGTTCCTTTGTTGCGCCGCCACCGACGTCGAGGAAGTTTGCCGGGTCACCGCCGTAGTGCTTGATGGCGTCCATCGTGGCCATGGCCAAGCCGGCACCGTTGACGAGGCAGGCGACGTTGCCGTCGAGCTTTATGTAGTTGAGGTCGAACTTGCTGGCTTCGACCTCGAGTTCGGCCTCCTCATTGAGGTCACGCATTTCGGCGATGTCCTTGTGACGATAGAGGGAGTTTCCGTCGATGGATATTTTGGCATCCACGGCGGCGATCTTTTGGGATCCGTCGGGGTTCTCCACAACGCATAGTGGGTTGATCTCCACCATCGAGGCATCACATTCCCACCACGTCTTGTAGACACCCGCGATGAGCTTGGCCCCGGAGTGGATTAACTTGCCGGTAAGGCCAAGCGCCTTGGCCAAGTTTCGTGCTTGATAGGCTTGAAGGCCAAGCAGGGGATCGACCTTCAATTTGACAATGGCATCCGGATTAGTCTCGGCGACTTCCTCGATATCGACGCCGCCTTCGCTCGAGACCATGATGAGTGGCTGGGAGGAATCACGGTCGAGAAGAACCGCCAGATAAAACTCAGAAACAATTTTTTCTGCGCTGGCCACCAAAAGCGTGTGAACTTGTCGGCCTGCCTCCCCGGTCTGCTTGGTGACGATCGTGTTACCGAGCATCGCCTTGGCTTTTTCGTAGACATCGTCGGCCGTCTTACAAAGATGGACGCCGCCCTTGAATCCGTCCTTGAATACGCCCTTGCCTCGTCCACCCGAGTGGATTTGGATTTTCATGACCACCATCTCGTGACCATCGGTAAACAGTTTTTCCGCAATGGCGCGGGCTTCGTCGGCCGTGGTGCAGGGTTGCCCGCCGGGCACCTCGACTCCGTGTTGAGCCAGCAGTTGCTTGGCTTGATATTCGTGAAGATTCATTTCTCCCAAAAGCCGAATTGGCGGGAAGTGATGTAAAGCGAACCGGAAGCCGAAGCAAGCCGGGATGACAATTTAAGAAGAAGTTTAATTCGCTGGGGTGGTGAAACGCTCAACTCAACCGCCCAAAGCTACTTCAGCCTCTCTAAAAAACTTCAAAAAAAATATTTGATAAATGACGGTTTAGTGTTATTTTTTTCTTTTGGGGTTGACACTGTGA
This sequence comes from uncultured Verrucomicrobiota bacterium, assembly GCA_913050205.1. Lineage (GTDB taxonomy): Bacteria > Verrucomicrobiota > Verrucomicrobiia > Limisphaerales > UBA1096 > UBA1096. Next base: position 4,877 of record CAJXAU010000091.1, on the reverse strand, counting down.
TTCAGGAGTTTAAAACGGCCGCGCAACCGGTACTACGTATGACTACGTAGGTAGAGTTTTTCAATTAACCCGAGAACAAAATAAAGAGCAATGAGCAAAAAAGAACTAGCAAATGAGGAATGGGATTTCTCCCCCATGGAGAAAGCCCCCCGTACAATGATTCAACGGGCCCTACTCTGGGAAATGGATCGCGAACTAGGTAGTGGCCGTGAGCCATACATGAAGTCTGCCGAATACCGCCGTGGTGCGAACAACGGATTCAAGGGTAGTGCTTCGGGGGTGGTCGAGGTCGGTAAGGCCAACGAAAAGACTCTGCCGTTCGAGGACTCCTTCAACTTTCGCATCGACTGGTCACAGCCGCGTGAGGAGTTGGAGGAACAATTCAGCGAATGGCTGGAGAGCAAGGAGCAATCCGGCAAGATGATGGAGAAGCCAACTCTCGGCAAACCGCGTGAGGCGTTGACGATGCTCCGCAAGATGTCGATCGTGCGCCTCAAGGCTAACGGCTATTCGCTTCGTACCGCCGGGCAGATTTTCCCGGAGAAGAAGCGCTTCGTTGAGAGTCTCCAGAAGATCAACTGGACCACGGCTTCACGCGAAGTGGACAAGGCGCTAAATCGTCGTCGCAACAACCTCAAGACGATCGAGCGTTCCGTTACAGGCAAGAATTGGAAAACAGGTCTCTACGAGAACGCCTAAACCTTCCTCAGCTAAACTGTTTGATGTCCGTCGGTGGAATTTCCCCGGCGGACATTTTTCTTGCTACCATCACCCATCCTAGGCACAGGCGGCGAACCGGCTTGAACAGGTTGCCGATGCAGCACGCTTGGTTGACGGCAAGGCTTAACAGCGCCGAGTAGACTCGCTGGGGCAGGGCGTGGCCGATGTGTGCCAGTTGAGTGTCGAGAAACATTTGGCCCAGCGTGGTCAGGTTGTTTCCCCTGCGCACCTCGTCGAGTATTTCAAAGTCAGCCTCTTCCAGCAGATGCCGCAGACCGTGGAGGGTGTAGCGATAAAAGTCGTACGGCTCCTCATGCAGCGGCCATGTCATCGGGGCAGAAAGGATCAGTACACCATCCGGTTTCAGCACCCGGGCCATCTCGTAAATCACCACCTCAGGCTTTCGCACATGCTCGAGCATTTGTGTGCTGATAACTGTGTCGAACGCGCCTTCGCGAAAAGGCAGCACCATGCTGTCGGAGAAAAAGTCCGCTCGCGTTGAATCACCGTACGACCCCTCCATGGTGATAGGGTAATCGGTTCCGTAGTATTTTGAGCCGGAGGTGTTCAGAAGCGATTCGTATGGCTTCATGCCGCAACCGACGTCGAGGATCATGCCTGGCCTAACCCGGTGCCGCAGTTCCCTCAACGCATGCACGATGCTGACTCTCTCGAGGTAATGCGGGCGCCGCTTGGAGGGGTGCAAAAACTCACGCTCCACTGCAGCCTTGATCCTGTCGCTTGGGTCACTCATTACGCCGGTAACAACCGCTTGGCCATAGGCGGGTCATTAGACCAAAGGGCAACTGATCGGAAAAGTAAAACGGCCGCTTGGCCAAGCGCTCGCTGGAGAGGCGTGGCGCGTTGGCGATGTGCTGGACAAATTCATCGAAGATGCGGAAGTACTCGCTTTCGCTATGTTGACCGGTCAACTCGCGGGCTGCCTGTCGCGCTTGGCCAAGCGCCGTCTCCGGCTTGGCCAAGTGCGATTTCAACCGATCCGCCGCTTGGCCAAAGTCGAACGCCTCCCAGATGAAATCCGATCCAAGCCGTTCGGCGTATTCGTCACCACCGCATCCGATGGCCGGGAAGAGGGGGAGCACCCCGGCGCTGAACGCTTCCAGCATCGAAATCGGCAGACCTTCGTAGTCACTCACACTAGTAATAAAATCCCACCCGCTAAGAACGGAGTAGTAGGCCTCCCCGGATTGGCGACCGTGAAATACGGTGCGATCGTCTGGTAGTTGCTGCCTCAACCAGGCCTCTCGCGGGCCATCCCCCAGCAACTCAAAGCGGTAATTGATCTGTGCTGCGTCGAATGCCTTCAGTAAATCCGGGAGTCGCTCCACCCGTTTTTGTTCGTCCTGCATGCGCCCGGTCCAGCCAACGACCACGGGCCGCTTGGACAAGGGCTCGCGCTCGGGGATTTTAGTCAATCCATCGACCGGATATGGAATGAGTTGGATTCGGTTCTCCTTCGCCAGCTCCGGCAGGCAATCGACCACCAAGTCAACCAGCGAGTTGCTGACACAGAGGATCCCATCGAGCAGTCCCTGTTGAGATCGGAGAAATGGCTGTAAATCGGTCCAGTCGGAGTGCAGTAGGCCGATGCGCCGATGCGCCGGCATTAGGTCGGCTAGGAACTGCAATCCCCACATGTTGTGACAAACCGCCACGGTTTCGGGGAAAAGATCAGCGTTTTGGCGAAATCTCGCCCGGATACCACGAATGGAATTCCAACCGCCGATGCCGAGGCCAGAAATGGTTGGTTCTGGGAAGGTATCCGGCTCGAAACTGAACAAAAAGCGGGATTCATGGCCGCGAGCCTCGTCGTTGAGGTGGTGTCGCCTGAGGATGGCTTGTACGCCTCCCAGATTGCGAAAATATGTGAAAAAATGAGTGAGACGCATCTCGGGGCGCGGCACATGGTCAGGGAGCCGAATTGCGGAGTCAAACGAAACCACGGAACCATGGATGCTGCCGGTCGACGAATGTTCAAAAATGTACTGACAATGTATTGACAATGTATAGCAAAGGGGTACGTTGGCCCCGGCGGATATGGATTTTGATTGGGCAGATTTGCCGTTTGAGTGGGAAGGATTGACCTCGAAGGACGTGGAGGAGTCGTTCGAGGATCCGTTTTCCTGCAAGTTTTTGCCTGATTCGCCCCGTTTTTCCGAGCAATCGCGGTATTTCAATCTGGGGATGTCCACCTCTGGGTATGGGATATTCAGCGTGTATCGGACGAATGGAAAACAGATTCGAGTGGTCATGGCTCGAGGGTTCACGGAGGATGAAACCTTCTTTTATCAGAGGAAAATGAATCAATTGATCAACTGAGGGCCATGATGCGACATACAAGAAAATACCGGAATGAACCAGATTACCGATTGGGAACACGTACCGCAGTTCGAGGACGAAGTGGCGGAGGCCGCCTTTTGGGCTGGTACCAGCATCGCGCCGCGGTTGATGGAGTTGGCGTTGGTGCGCAGCGGAGAGAACACCGAATCGGTCACCATTTCGCTGCGAATGGATCCACGCATGCTATCGAAAATCAAGCGGTTGGCCCGCTTGCGGTATCTTGGATATCAAAGCATGATTAAGCAGTGGTTAAGTGAACGGTTGGAACAGGAAACAAAAGACCAATGAAACGACGGACAGGCAAAGACGGTTTCACGCTGATTGAGTTGCTGGTGGTCATTGCGATCATCGCCATACTCGCGGCATTAGTGGTGGGGCTGAGTGGCACCGCCAGTCGCAAGATGACGGAGTCACGGGTGAAGACGGAGTTGGCAGCGATCGAAACGGCGATCGAGGCTTATAAACAGAAATTTGGTCATTATCCTCCCGATAACCCGGACACCCCGATTCTCAATGGACTTTACTACGAGCTGACCGGGGTGCTTTACAGTTCCACGCGCGGGACTTTTAGAGATCCCATGTCTGGCAACGTGATGGATCCGGGATTAATCAAGGAACATTTTGGCGTGGATGGGTTTGTCAATGGGAGCAAGACAGAGAGTGAATTGAAGAAATTTTATGAGCCTCGCCCGGAAAACGTCCGCCACATAAGTGAGGAACATGATGATGACGATGAAGGGCACGGCCACAAGAGTCATCACTCGGATGAAGTGCATATCCTTTGTGTGCCATCGCCGTGGCCATTGAGTCGTGACGACCAGCCGGTTCGGCATCATGGCAAGGTGGCCAAGGGGGTAAATCCTTGGCGCTACGTTTCCAGCGGCCCAGTGAACAATGTGCAGCAGTACGATCTTTGGGCCGAGTACGTGGTGGGCGATGAGGTGTGGGTGATCAGCAACTGGAAAAGCGAGCCGTTCCCGAAAGCCCAGCTTTCCAGATATTACAAAAAGAAATTACGATGAATATACGTTTACTGAAATCAAGCAGGATGCAGCCCGGCCAGCAGGCCAAGCGCTTGGCCAAGCGCGGTTTTACGCTGGTGGAGCTTCTCGTGGTGATCGCCATCATAGCCATCTTGGCTGCGATGTTGCTGCCGACGCTAAGTAAGGCAAAGGACAGTGCGAAGAAAGCCCAGGCCAAGACCGAAATGCAAAATATCGTCGGGGCTGTGAGGCAGTACCACGCGGAGTACAACCGTTATCCGTTGCCAACCAAGATCGCCGACAGTCTTACTCTCGCTTCGCCGGATTACACCTACGGCACGATGCACATGACTGGCACCAGAGCGAGACTTCTGAAAAACAGGGCGGGTGAGAACCTGCCGAAAATCGCGTCGCCCGGCCGGATTCAGGTGAGTAACGCCGAGTTGGTGGCGATCCTGCAGGACACGGAGGTTTTCCGGAATAATCGTCCTACCTCGAATCGCAATCACAAGTTGAACCCGCGCAAAGTGAAATTCTTAAACGCCAAGGATTCCACTTCGATTTCGGAGCCGGGTGTGGGAACTGACGGCGTTTACCGCGATCCGTGGGGCAACCCGTACATCGTGACGGTGGATGGTAACCATGACGGAAAGGTGATCGATGCGTTTTACGGCCAGGGTGCGGTTTCCGCAGCCGGTAAGGGTGCTGGTCTGAATGGGTTGACCAAGTCCAAGGGTGGTTATACGGCCAACTCCCCTGTGATGGTCTGGTCGCTTGGCCCGGACGGATTGGCGAGCGCAGACCAAAAGGGCA
>CAJXAU010000090.1 GCA_913050205.1 uncultured Verrucomicrobiota bacterium | reverse complement strand
GTTTCACGAGGTCGTCAGCGACGGCCCAGATTTGTTCGAGCACCGGCTTGGCCTTGGGCGACTCCTCGATGCCGGTCACGCGCGTCAGCACGCGAATGACGTTGCCATCCGCGATTGGTTCCGGCTGGTTGTACGCGATGCTGCAGATCGCACCGACGGTGTATCGCCCCACCCCCGGCAACGCCAACACTCCGGTCCGGTCGCGCGGGAAACGGCCGCCGTGTTCGTCGCGAATCAGCCGCGCGGCCTTTTGCATGTTCCGCACACGCGAATAGTAGCCCAGACCCTCCCACAGCTTGATCACCGTGTCCTCCCGGGCGTTGGCCAGCGCGGTGATGTCCGGTAAGCGCTTCATCCAACGTTCCCAATACGGGATCACCGTCTTGACCTGCGTTTGTTGTAGCATGATCTCGGACACCCAGATGGCGTACGGATCGCGCGTCCGCCGCCACGGCAGGTCGCGGGCGTTTTTGGCGAACCACTTGAGTAGCGGCGCAACGATGTAGCGGAGACGCATCGCCACCACTTTACCGATGCGGCACCGGCCGGCCAAGCGACACCGTTGACTTGCCGGCAGTTCCGCGACAAATTCACCGCAACGGGATGAGTCATCCACAGACAACTGTCACCGCTAACGGCCAGTCGATCGACGTACAGCTGCCGTTGACGTTGCACGACTTTCTCGAGGGACAGGGCATGCTACCGCGCAGCGTGGTGGTGGAATTGAACGGCGAGGCGGTGTCGCCCTCGGAGTTCAGCGATCGCCAACTCAACGGAGGCGACCAGATGGAGATTGTAAAAATCGTAGCGGGTGGATGAGTGAAGCATTCCAGAGCCTGCGAGGCCATCTGCTGCTCGACGCAGGCGGAATGTACGGCTCCTGTTTTCATCACACAGTCATCCTGATGTGCCGCCATAGCCCGGAGGGAGCGTTTGGTCTCGTGCTCAACCAGCAAAGTGATAAGCGCGTCGGCGATGTGCTGTCTCTGGATTTGCCGGCCGACATCAAGCAACAGCCGATTCGCTCCGGTGGCCCGGTGGAGGAGGATACGGTACATATTCTACACAGCGACGCCTTCATGTTTCAGGGCAACGTTCTCAACAACCTGTCGCTGGTGGAGGACCCCAGTGAACTGAGCGACATCGCCAACTCGGTGAACCCGGATCACAAGGTCGAGTTTTATGCCGGCTATTCCGGCTGGGGTGCGGGGCAGCTTGAGAGCGAACTGGCCCGCAAGGCATGGCTTATTCATCCCGCAAGCGTCGAGCTGGTTTTCAGCAACCCGGACGAATCCGCCTGGCGCGAAGCCCTCCGTCAAATGAACTGGCAGCAGCGCCTCCTCGCCGACGGCCCCGACGACTTGTCGTGGAACTAACGTCGGCCGATTTTACCCACCCTAAATCCACACCGGGATTGACCGCGCTTGGCCAAGCGCACACCATCCGGGCCGTGAGAATTTGCCGTTTCATGACTGCGGACAATCAGGTTCGCATTGGCTTGGCCAAGAGTGACGATGCCCTGTTGGATCTGACTGACGCCGGGGTGGAGTCGATCACTTCCATCCTCGAAAATGCCGACCCCAAACAGCGCCTGACCGACTTGAACGAACAAGGCATGCCGGAGGTGGCGAAAGACGATGTCACCCTGCTTTCCCCGATCGAGGTGCAGGAGGTCTGGGCCGCCGGCGTGACTTATCTGCGAAGCAAGGATGCGAGGATGGAGGAGTCCGATTTTAGCGCCACCGCCTACGACCGGGTGTACGACGCGCCGCGTCCGGAGATTTTTTTCAAGTCTCTCCCGGAGAAAGTGGTGGCCTGTGGCGAACCTGTCGGCATTCGCGCCGACGCCAAGTGGAATGTGCCGGAACCGGAACTGGTGCTGATGATGAATTCGCGCGGCAACATCGCCGGATACGCCGTGGGCAACGACATGAGTTCGCGCGACATTGAGGGGGAAAACCTGCTCTACCTGCCACAGGCCAAGGTATATCACCGATCCTGTGCGATCGGCCCGTGGATCACGGTGGGGGCAAGCGAGGAGGAGGCGCGCCAGTGGGAGATCAGCCTAAAGATCCAGCGAGGCGGCGAGGTAATGTTTGAGGGGAATGTGAGTGTCAACCAAATCAAGCGATCGTTCAGTGAGTTGGCTGACTACATGAATCGTTCGCAGGCCTTTCCGTTTGGCAGCGCACTGCTCACCGGGACCGGGATTGTGCCGGGAGACGATTTCACTTTGGAGGAAGGCGACCACATCGCCATCCACATCTCTGGGATCGGCTGCCTGTTAAACAGCGTTGTCCGGGTTTGAGCGGAAGCACCCGGCCAAGCGCTTGGCCAAGTGGGCTACTTCTTTTTTCGCGGGCGTCGGCGCAGGCCGTTTTGCAGCCAAAGACGCCAGACCATCCAGATCGCCTCGCGAACGATCTTGCCGCTCATCTTTGAAGTCCCGACAAAGCGGTCGGTGAAGATGATCGGCACCTCGGCAATCTTGTGGCCGGTGCGCCAGAGGATGTGCGTCAGTTCGATTTGAAAGCTGTAGCCGTTGGCCTTGACCCGGTCGAGATCGATCGACTGCAGTGCGCGGCGACGGAAACATTTGAAACCGCCGGTCGGATCGGTGAACGGCATGCCGGTGATGCCCCGCACGTATTTCCCCGCGAACATGCTGAGCAGAAGCCTGTTTAGTGGCCAGTTGATCACCCGAATGCCTTCGCAGTAGCGCGAGCCCAGCACGAGGTCGGCATCCTCCATCTCGGCTTTCTCGAGAAAACGCGCGATGTCGTCCGGGTTGTGAGAGAAGTCGCAATCCATTTCGAATACAAAATCGTATTCGCGCTCGAGCGCCCAAGCGAAGCCGGCGCAGTACGCGCGGCCCAGCCCGTCCTTTTCCTGCCGGTGCAACACGTGCACGTGGTCGTTCCCGCTCGCCAACTCGTCGGCGATGTCGCCGGTGCCATCCGGCGAATTGTCATCGACCACCAGTACGTCGAGTTCAGTTTCCAGCCCCATCAAACGTTCCACCATCGGACGGATGTTCTCCGCCTCGTTGTACGTGGGCAGGACGAGGAGCGTGCGGGACATATCAGGAAGTGACACCATCCACCATGCGCCGGATGCCAAGCGGATTGGCCTCCTGCAATTCGGCGGGGAGCAGCGTGTCGGGAAAGCTTTGGTAACAGACGGCGCGGGTGAAACGATGGATGGCATTCGTGCCGACCGAGGTCGAACGCCCATCCGAAGTCGCAGGGAATGGGCCGCCATGAACCATCGAGTGGCAGACCTCGACGCCGGTTGGGAAGCCGTTGATCAATACTCGCCCGGCCCGCGTCTCGAGAACATCGAGCAGCTCGCGGTTGGCCTCGAGGTCTGCGTCGGTGCCGTGCACCGTGGAGGTCAATTGGCCCTCGAGTGACCGAGCCAGCGCCAGCATTTTGTCCGTGCCGTCGTGGGTCACCACCAACGTTGACGGCCCGAACAGCTCAGCGCCAAGCGATTCATCCGCAAGAAACGCATCGGCTGTGGTGCGAAATAGTGCCGCGCGCGCCTGACATTGGCCCTCGCCAGATTCACCCTGGGCAACGATGTCTACCGTATTATTGCCGCCAAGCGTGTTCGCGCCAGAATCATAGGCGTCGCTGATGCCGGGATTGAGCATGGTCGCCCCCGGGCTACCGCCCACCAATTCGGCCAGCTTGGACACGAACGGCTCGAGACTCGCGTCGTTGGCCGCGATGGTCAGGCCGGGGTTGGTGCAAAACTGGCCAACCCCCAGCGTTAGTGAACCGTGCAGGCCGGTGGCCAAGGCCTCTCCGCGCTTGGCCAAGGCCTCAGGCAAAATGAAAACCGGATTGATGCTGCTCATCTCGGCATAAAATGGAATCGGCTCCGGCCGATCGGCTGCGAGCTTCATCAGCGCTTGGCCTCCCGCGCGTGACCCTGTGAATCCGGCCGCCTTGATTGACGGATGCTGTACCAGCGCTTGGCCAATTTCCCGGCCGGGGCCATATAAAAGCGAAAAGGTTCCCTCCGGCAGACCGCAGTCCTTAACGGCTGCAATCACCGCTTGGCCAACGAGTTCCGCCGTGCCGGGGTGGGAGTGGTGTGCCTTGACGATTACGGGGCAACCGGCCGCAAGAGCCGCTGCCGTATCTCCCCCGGCCACCGAAAACGCGATGGGAAAGTTGCTGGCACAAAACACGGCCACCGGGCCAAGCGGACGCTCCATCGAACGGGTGTCCGGCTTGGGGACAGGCGCACGATCCGGGTCGGCGTGGTCGATCCGTGCATCCACCCACGAGCCCTCCTCTGCCACCGTGGCGAACAACCGCAATTGCCCGCAGGTTCGGCCGGTCTCCATCCTGATGCGCCCCTCCGGAAGGCCGGTCTCCTGTGGAGCCAAAGCGGCGAGGTCGTCGATGATCGCTTCGATGTTATCGGCGATCTTTCGCAGGAAAGCCGCACGATCTGCCCCGGTGGACTTGCCGAACGATGCGGCAGACTCGGCCGCCAGATCCACGGCACGATCCATCTCAGCCCCCGATGCGGCAGCGTAACCTGGCTGCAGTTTTTCTCCCGTGGCCGGATTGATACCGAAAATAGAGGCCTCGCCCCCGCCTTGTTGAAATCCAATAATCGACTTACCTGACAATTCTGCCATGCCCGAAAGGCTACCGAATCCCCAAAGCGGAGAGAAGAGCGCATTGCGAGGGAATGGAATTTAAGAATTGACTTGCTAATGAAAAACCAGTGTGCGACGCTTGTCGAACGCGATTATTCAACTTAATGTCATGGGGTTTTTCCCGACATGTCGTTGTGTCGTCACAACCCGAAAAGAATCATTTTCCCATGAAAAAAAACACAATGAGAGTGCTATCAGCCTTGACCCTTTTAGTCGGGCTCTCGCTCCCCGCCCAAGCGGCGGTTAATAAAGGTGCCCTGTTGAAGGGCAATCAAACCGTAAAAGGCACCAACAACCTCAAGGGAGGTGGCCTAATATCTTGGAACACCTACTCATCAGTGGATCCAACGATATTCAGCCACGACCTCTATTCGGAGAAGTTGACTGTCCTTAAAAGCGGACACTATTTCGTTTCAGCCACACTACCGATACAGTCTGCTGTCGGACAACGCGCTACCCAACGCGCCCTACTTAAGGTTAATGGAAACGCCGGGCACCAATACGCACTGGGGCAGTCCAGCTATGCACGTAACTCGGGTGGACACACCGAGGGATCATCCCACTTTAACGTATTGATCTGGTTAAAAGAAGGCGATGTTCTAACGCTGGATGCACAAGACATTGCAGGCAACGCGAACAACCGTTTCCTCCGAACAGCATCCCTGTTTGTTGAAAAAGTTGAAGGAAACCGAAACGTATTCAATGCGAAAGCAACAAAGATTGAATCCGGCGACAACCTGAATGTTTCTGATGAAGAAGAGGATAGGAACCTTATTTGGACGGGACAGCGAATCAATAAGGCATTTGGCTTTGTCAAGGCCACACCGGCTGCTGGCATTACCCTTAAGGATGCAGGCAATTACCTTGTCTATGTGAACATTCCACTTGAGGGCTCGGTAGCTCGTGGTTCCGTTGGGCTGGCGGTTTCTCTTGATGATGAGATCGTGGATGGAGCCCGTGGCCAACAGGGTTATATCCGAAACTCAAATGGCCATAAGTTCTCTTCAATTCACTTTTCAGGCGTAATCAACGCCCCTGAAGGAGGAGAGGTGCTGAAGGTTGAAACCTCTCAACTCGCAAAAGCAGGAACTATCAAGGTACAAAATGGTAAAACAGCATCAATTTTTATCGAAAAACTGGCTGATGACGGGGTGTTTAGCGATGCATTTTCGACTACATCCGCAGAAGAAACCGCAGAAAATCTCAACCCCAATGCCAAAACCTCACTGGCTCTGGATGGAGGGATGGGTGAATCTGAGCCCTACTTCGATGAGGCTCATTATGCCAATGAAGGAGACGCCGAAGAACAAATTATCATCAAGAAGGCCGGAAATTACCTGTTAACCTTAAACGCTGTTTTTCAGGGTGGCAGTTCACGCGCAAATCCAAGGTTATCGGTGGAAGTAAATGGTCAAGCCGTGGCTGGAGCCGAGTCAACCGCACATTATATTCGACAATCAGATGGCCACAGCGAATCGTCCGGTTCATTGGTCGCTATGCTAAACGATCTTGCAGTTGATGATGTGGTGACCGTTAGCGTTCAGCGCGAAGGTAATGGAGGTGTCGTGACCGCGCAGGAAGACGGCCTTGTTTCTCTACAATACCGTGGAAATTACTCTGCCGGCGACGGAGACACCAGCGCACCCAAACTAGCCTCTTTCAAAGGTATGGGCATTGATGGTTTCACCGCAAATCTGGAAGACTTCGGACTGAAGGCCGACGCGGCAACCATCAAGGCAACCGTTAACGGTGCCGATGCCGAGTTGACAACCTCATCCGAAAACGGGACGACTACGATTAACTACGCGTTCCCCAATATTCCCGCCCCTCTTAGCAAGCATAACGTCTCATTGAGTTTCTCCGATACAGCTGGCAACAGTTATTCGCAGGACTTGGCCTTTTCAATCACTGTCAACTACAAGGGTGTCCCGGGAAGTTTCGCTTCTAGCTCAGTGGACATGAGTAAACGTGGTTTTATTGCTAATGTTACCCAGATCAGCTCCATACAAACTGAAGGGCCAGCCGAAGTCCATGGAGGGAATCTTGTAGGTGCAGAAAAACAATTATCTGGGGGAATCCTTAATCCAAACGATCTTGACGA
>CAJXAU010000089.1 GCA_913050205.1 uncultured Verrucomicrobiota bacterium | reverse complement strand
AACTCAAGCCGGACACATGGTACTGGTACCGCTTCAGCGTCAACGGCGAGGAGAGCGTGGTCGGTCGAACACGCACGATGCCCAAGCGCTTCACCAATCCCAAACAGATGTCGTTTGCCTTTGCCTCATGCCAAAGCCTTGAGCAGGGCTACTACACCGCGTACGAGCGGATGGCTCAGGACGAACTCGACCTCGTGTTCCACTTGGGCGACTACATTTATGAGTACATCGCCGGCAACCAAGGGGATGTTCGCAAGCACCACGGCAAGGAGATCGTGACGCTGTCCGAATACCGCGTGCGCCACGCCCAGTACAAGATGGATGCGTCCCTGCAAAAAATCCACGCGCGTTGCCCGTGGTTCGTGACGTGGGACGACCACGAACTGGACAACAACTGCGCGGACGAAATCTCTGAGCAAAAAAACGTCAAGCCGGTCGATTTTCTCATTCGGCGTGCCGCTGCGTATCAGGCTTATTACGAGAACATGCCGCTGCGCCGCACCTCCCTGCCGGCCGGGCCAAACCTGCAGCTTTACCGCCGCGGTGCGTTTGGCCAATTGGCAGAATTTATGGTGCTCGACGGTCGCCAATACCGGAGTGACCAGCCAAACAACGACGTACGCTCAAGCCTTAATGAGGCTGCGCTCAACCCGGAAAACACCATGCTTGGAGCCAAGCAACGCAACTGGCTCAAGCAATCGCTCATCCAATCCCGCGGCACGTGGAACATCCTCGCGCAACAGGTGATGATGGGCATGGTCGGCTCACCCAACGGCGACAACCCGATGAGCTACTCGATGGATCAGTGGCCCGGCTACACCCACGAGCGAATGGATCTGATTCGCTTTATGGCTGACCGCAAGATCAACAACCCGGTCGTACTCACCGGCGACATTCATTCAAACTGGGTAAACGAACTTCGCATTGACGACCGCAAGATGGACTCCCCGGCAGTGGCAGCTGAGTTCGTTGGTACATCCATTTCCAGTGGCGGCGATGGTCAGGACCGTTCATCCAACCACGACAAACTGCTGTCCGACAACCCGTTCATCAAGTTTCACAACCGCCAGCGCGGCTACGTCCGCTGCACGCTCACACAGAAAACGTGGACGAGCGATTACATGGTCGTCGATAAAGTAACCACCCCCGATGGCAAGGTGACCAAACGCACCTCACTCGTCCTCGAGAACGGCAGTCCAACCATCCAGCAGGCCTGATCGATGTTGCGCCGTCTCTCCATCGTCACGGCCGTGCTGTTCGCACTTGGCCAGGCGGTTGGGCAGGCACAAAAAGTTCGACTGCTAACCCTCGGAACCATTCCGGGAAAAATGGCCTACGACCAGGCCGTGCTCGAAGTGCAACCGCGTGAGGTCGTCGAGATTGCATTTCGCAACACCGACCGCATGCAACACAACTGGGTGCTCTGCCAAGCGGGCGACAACAACGCGATGACCGTAGCTCAGGCGGCTTGGCAGCTCGGTGACCAAGCGATAGCACGGCAATGGGTGCCGGAGTCGCCCCTGGTGCTGCACGCTTCGCCGGTGGTAAGCCCCGACCAAACCGTCCGGTTTCGCTTCACCCCCCCTCCCGTCGAGGATGATTACCCCTTTGTCTGCACCCTGCCCGGCCATGCGTTCACCATGCGTGGATACCTCCGCGTGGGGCGCGGTTCCGGCGTCCCTATCTCAGAATTACAGCAGCAGGCCAAGCGCACCGACAACGTCGCGCGGGCTGCGATACCCAACCAGAAAAACTGGCAACACGTTGAGTTGGGAGAACTGTTTTCCGGAACAATCTTCCCGCCGAACAACGTACCGGCTTCACCGAAGGGCATCGTCATCCGGACCGGCGAAGCCTCGCAGGCCGCGGTGTTGTTTGATGCCGACACGCTGGTGTATCGCTGCGGCTGGACGGATGGTTTTCTTCGGTTCGCAAACGGCCGTGAGGACAAGTACGTCGAAAACCGGCATCACATCACCGGCAAGATGGCGTGGCACACCCCGCAGATTCTGGGCAGCACCCGCGACGGAAAATTCACCGACCCACGAGCCAAGCCGCTTGGCCCGGTGCCAAAAAAAGACGGACAATTTCTCGGCATACACCGACAAGGAAAACGCAACGTCCTGCACTACCGACTGGGCGACACTGAGATTCTCGATCACCCGTGGAGCCACGAGATCGACGGACAAACGGTTTTCATCCGCGAACTCGAAATCGGTCCGGATGCCGAGCCGTTGCAACTCTGTGTCCTCCAATTTCCGGATGGGCGTGAACGGTTGATCAATGACGGCTCGACGGTTCGTGTGGAGGCCCGCGACAGCGTCCTCTCGGCCGCTTCCAGCACCGGGTTTCTGGTGTATGACAACGACACTCTTTCGCTGAAATTGGGTCCAGCCGACCAAGCGCGCGTGGTGCGGATCCTGTTCGCCGTCGACGGGATGGCCCTTGGCCAAGCGCAGCGATGGATCGCCGATATGGCCCGGCGCCCGGTGCCTTCGCCCCGGCGCTTGGCCAAGGGTAGCGCACCCCGTTGGCCAAACGCAGTACACACGCAGGGCACGCTGGGTGCACACGAAAAACAAGCGTATGTCATCGATGAAATTTCGCTGCCATTTAACAATCCGTACAACGCGATTTTTTACGTTGCTGGCCACGACTTTTTCGAGGGCGGCCAACGTGCGGCGATCTGCACCGCCCACGGCGAGGTGTGGACAGTTGATGGGATAGACGACCAACTCGCGCACCTGCGCTGGCGTCGGTTCGCCACCGGGCTGGCCAATCCGCTTGGGCTGAAAATTCACCGCGGCAAGGTGCACGTCATTTGCCATGACGGCCTCATCCGGCTTCATGACCACAACGCCGACGGCGAGGCCGACTATTACGAGCGGCTGAACAACGACATGCAGGTCAGCGACTCACACCACCGGTTCACCACCGACCTGTGGCAGGACAACGAGGGTAATTTTTATTTCAGCAAATGCACCGAGGAGGGCCGCACCGACCATGGCGGTTGCGTGATCCGAATCCCGCCGGACGGCAATGGATTCGAAATTGTGGCCACCGGGTTGCGCAACCCAAACGGCATGGGCTACGGCGGCCCACGTAATGTTCTCTCGTTTTCCGACCAGCAGGGTGGCTGGAAGCCGGCTTCACTGATCCAATTCGTGCGTGAGGGAGCGTTTTACGGCTACATGCCGTCACATCATCGTAGGGAGGAACCGAAATCGTTTTCCCAGCCGATGTGCTGGATTCCCCACGGTGTAGACAACTCCTCCGCCGGCCAAGCCTGGGTGCCGGATAATCGCTGGGGCCCGTTTGCCGGTCGGCCGATTCACCTGTCGTACGGTCGTTGCACGCTTTTTCTCGTCTTGCCGGAGCGCGTGGCCTCGTGGTGGCAGGGGGGCGTGGTGCAGATTCCTGTTGGCCCGTTCCAGTCCGGCATCATGCGGGCGCGCTTCAACGCCGGGGACGGGCAGCTCTACGTCAGCGGGATGCGCGGCTGGCAAACGTCCGCGCGAATGTCCGGCTGCTTCAGCCGTGTACGTTACACCGGCAAACCGACCCGGCTGCCCCAGTCTCTCGCGGTCGATTCGCGGATAATCCGGCTGCGGTTCGCCGAGCCGATCGACCCCGACTCGGTCACGGACATCAGCCGCTACAAAATCCAACGCTGGAATTATCGCTGGACGAAACACTACGGGTCACCGGAATTTAAGGTGTCCAACCCGGAAGAAAAAGGCCGGGACAATATGACTATACTTCGTGCCACGGCGTCGCACGACAGCCACTCGGTCGTGCTATACGTGGAGGATCTCAAGCCGGTGATGCAAATGCGGCTGCACTACGACATCCGCTCCGCCGACGGGCAGCCGCTCAAGGGCGATGTGTATCACACGATAAACACCACCACACGGTTGTCGCTTGACCGGAGATGAACTAGGCTCCGGCGTGCCGGCCAAACTGCCTATTCGCAACCGCCAGCATTTGCAATTCCATGATCGATCGACTATTCCCTGCCCTACTTGGCCTGATACTGCTCACCGGTTGCGGTGCCTCGAAGGAACCATCGGCATCCAGCGAAACCCGCTCCGATGACGTCGAGGAAAACAACGCATCGTCCCTGTTCGATGCTGCCGAGGCAGGCGATCTGGAGGCTGTCAAAAAACTCCTTTCCTCCGGAGCCGACGTGAATGAACGAGCCGACGATCAGGGCACAGCATTGCACCTCGCCGCACAGGAGGGCCACGTTGAAGTTGCCCGGCAGTTGATCGACGCCGGGGCGGATATCAGCGCCAGAGATGACATCGACCAGACACCTGCCGACCGTGCCCGGTTTTGGAAACGCGAGGAGATTCTCGAGTTGCTCGAGAGCAGCTCGATCCTCGAAGCCTCGCTTGGGGGCGACCTCGAGACCGTGTTGGCACAGCTCAACTCGGGCGTGGACGTCAACCACGCCAACGGGAGCGGCGACACTCCGTTGACCTACGCGGCCTTCATGGGGCATCTCGAGGTGGTTGATTTGCTGATCGAAAAAGGGGCTGACGTCAACGCCAGTGGCCTCGCCGGGTGGACCCCCCTGCACCTCGCCGCCCAGCGCGGTCACGAGAAAATCGTCGAGCAGCTTATCGCGAATGGCGCCGACGTCAACGCGGTCACCGACGAGGGCTTTGGCGGCACCCCGCTGGATGTGGCTGACGCCGAGTTGGCAGAGTTGATCCGCAAAAGCGGGGGCAAATCCGCCGATGCGCTGAAGTAGCGCCGCTTGGCCAAGCGATAAGGCTTGAACCCGGGCCACTGTTCCGGGCAGGTTGGCCGCCACGCAAACTCAATTCTGACACGCTCCGCTTGGCCAGGCGCTTGGCCAAGCACGACCTACATTGACGATGAATTTCAAAGAAAAACTCAGGAGCGGGGGAACCCTGCTTGGGACGATGGTGACGCTTCCCACGGCAGCCACGGCAGAGATTCTTGCCGACCTTGGCTTCGACTGGCTCTTCCTCGACGCCGAGCACAGCGCGCTGAGCTACGGCGACATTCAGGGCATCCTTCAGGCGGTCGGCGACCGGGTAGCCTGCGTGGTTCGGCTCCCGGCCGCTGAGGAGATGCCGATCAAAAAGGTGCTCGACCTCGGCGCGGCCGGCATCATCGCGCCGCAGGTTAACTCGGTAGAACACGCGAAAGACATCGTGCGCTTCGCGCGCTACTCACCGGAGGGCAGCCGCGGGGTCGGGCTTGGCCGGGCGCACGGCTACGGCATGCGCTTTGCCGAGTACATGGAGACCGCCAACGACTCGGTGGCCGTGCTGGTACAGGCGGAACACATCGACGCGGTTGAGTGCATAGAGTCGATCGTCCAGATTGACGGACTAGACGGTATCATGCTCGGCCCGTACGACCTCTCGGCGAGCATGGGCAAGATGGGCCAGATCAACGACCCGGAGGTCACCGGCGCCATCGACCGGATTCATCAGGCCTGCCAAACCGCCGGAATCGCCATCGGCTACTTCGGCGTCAACACCGAGGCGGTTCGGCCCTACCAACAGAAGGGCTACAATCTGATTCTCGCGGGAGTCGACACTCTACACCTAGGTGGGGCGGCAAGGCAGATGCTCAACGAGCTTCGCGCCAACCCCGGAGGCCAACCATGAATCGGCACCTGTTCACCAACGTCAACGTGCTCGACTGCACCGGCGGGGAACCGTTCGCCGGCGAGGTTCGGGTGGAGGGTAACGAGATCACCGCCATTGGACGCGACGGCGAATCGCTCGACCGTGACGGCGCGGAGGTACACGACGGCGAAGGCCGCATGACGCTCATGCCGGGGCTGGTCGAATCCCATGCGCACCTGAGTATCGACAATACCGACGATCTCGCCGCGTTGGGCCGCATCCCGCCCGAGGAGCACACGCTGCTCACGATGCGCAACGCCCGGCTCTATCTCGACCATGGCATCACCAGTTGCATTAGCGCCGCCTCGGCCAAACCGAGGCTCGACGTGGTCATTCGCAACGCCATCAACAAGGGGGAGATTCCCGGTCCGCGCCTGCTCGCGGCCACCCCTTGGTTGACCGTCACTGGAGGCCTGGGCGACATGCGCACACTGCACATGCCGAAGGTCGATTCCATGGCGCTGATGGCTGATGGCCCGGAGGAATATCGCCGCCTTACCCGGGAACTCATTCGCGAGGGGGTGGACATCATCAAGCTGGTGATCTCCGGCGACTCATTCGTGCCGCACGCCGGGTCGGAGACCACCATTATGAGCGAGGCCGAGGTCGCCGCCGCTGCCGAGGTGGCGCACGCCCACGGCAAACGACTCAGCGCCCACGCCCGCAGCGCGAAGTCAGTCAAACTCTGTGTCCGGCACGGCATCAAGGTGATTTACCACGCCAACTATGCCGACGAGGAGGCGCTCGATTTGCTCGAGGCCAACAAGGACTGGCTGTTCGTCAGCCCCAATATCGGATTCACGGCGATTGCCGCCTACGAGGGGGACGACTGGTTTACAGAGGAACAGGTTGAAGCGATGGGATTCCGCGAGGAACTCGACAGCGCCGTGGCCGGCATTGAGGCTTTGATGAAACGCGGCGTCCGAATTCTCGGTGGCGGCGACTACGGTTTCATGATCACGCCGCACGGACAAAACGCCCGCGACCTCGACCACTTCATCCGGCACTGCGACATGTCCCCAATGGAGTCGATCCTCACGATGACAAAACACGGCGGCGCAGCCATGGACATGCCGGACCGGCTGGGGCAGATCCGGGAAGGCTTCCTCGCCGACCTACTGCTGGTCGATGGCAATCCTCTGGCAGACACAAAGGTGCTTTTAAGGCG
>CAJXAU010000088.1 GCA_913050205.1 uncultured Verrucomicrobiota bacterium | reverse complement strand
GATTATTCATACGGTCAAAATCGTTTGGTCATCCTGAACAGCACCGCAACCAGTTCACCCATTTGACTCACCTTTACCCCGGCAGGTGTTTTAGGACGAAGAGGACGTAGGCTGTCGCGAGGATGATATGTAGGATGGCAAACGGGAGGGCTTTTTTTACGAAGCCCATAAAGGAAATTTTCAGGTCATGTTTGTGCATGACGGTCACGGCAACGAGCGTGGAGGCGGAGCCGATCGGAGTCAAGTTGCCCCCGAGGTTGGCACCAAAGATCACCGACCACCACATGCCGGAATCCTTGGAGATTTCCATCGAGTTAAGGATGTTAGCCAACACCGCCGCTAGCGGGATGTTATCGGTCACACTACTGGCTACCGCGGAGGAAACCAGCAGCAGGCCGCCGCCCATAATCTCGCCCATCCCGATGATCGGCTCGATTCCCTTTCCGATCAGTGCCAACACACCGGCCTGTTCCATCGCGTAGATTGCAATAAACAGATAGATGAAAAAGAACAGCAGGTCCCAGTCGATACCACTATAAAACTTGCCGACACTCGACTTGTATTTGCAGAGCATGATCACGGCAAACATCATCGCCACGAAGCCCATCCCAAGTTTGCCGATTGGCCAACCGTCGAACGAGGCCGAGGCGATAAAGCAAATGAACAACAGTAGCATCGCGGCCCCAAACCAAAAGAAGCCCATGCTCTCGATGCCATCCCGCTCATCGAAACTCGAAACTTGGCCAAGGGCTACAGCCCGTTCCTCGTCAGTATTGAGCGACTCGATTCCGAACACCCGCGCACCCATGACGATGGTGGCAGCAGTTGCCACAGCAACGTATGGGGCAGCCTTGATAAAAAAAGTCACGAACCCAATCTCTGCCGTGGTCCCAACGATGATGTTTGGGACAGATGAAATTAGCGTGAGTAGCCCCCCGATGTTGGTGAGCAACGCTTCGACCAACAGGAAACCCAGCAACTTCTCCCGTTGGCCAAGCTTGCCGAGCGAGACAGCGCTCAACGAACCAACGATGATCATCGCCGTGACATTGTTAAGCACGGCGCTGAAGACCACAGTCATCACGCCATAAAACCAAAGCAGTCTCCGCGGATCGCCCTTCGACATCTTCGTCAATTTGATGGCGATGAAAGTAAACAGCCCCGATTTGCTAGTGACATCCACAAACAAACTGGAACCAAGGATGATCGTCACCACCCCCCACTCGATGCCCGGGATAAACACCGGCAGATTCATCTTGTGGCCGTTGGGCAGATCCACCGGACCGAAAGGCAGGATGCCGGTGAACGCTCCAAGCAATAACGCGATCACTGCCGTCACGCCGACGATCACCGACTTTTTCGCATGGATTTTTTCCTCCAGCGCGAGGCACAACACCATCGCCCCCAGCAGGCCGGTGAACAGGTACGTAATCCACGGGGCCACCGCATGGGCACCATGATCTGAAGCAGCTAACAATAAAAAATCCATGACTTCCTCCTACAGCATCAACAACGGTGTCTCGCGCAACTCCACGGCCAGCGGGTATGCCACACCGTGCATCGCCATCTGATCTTCATCCTTGGTGTACATCACCAGCAGATCAATCTCGTTTTCATCTACCAACTCCCGGTAGTCCGACAGTCGGCATCCCAGTTTTATCCGCCCCTCCACCCGTACACCACGGGCTTGTACAGCCAGCCCCGCTCGGCAGGACTCGACGTAATCGTTCGGGTCCTTCAGCAACCGTGCCCGGAGCTGATCCCGCGCGGTGTCAGTGTCCAGATCGGGAATTTTTGAAATCGCACCGATGTACCGATCAAATACCGTGGCATCCTCCACGTGAGACAAATACAACGTCCCGCCCTGCTCGGTAAACTCTGAGGCATAACTGACCAGACGATGGTCTCCCGCCAAGTGATCTGTCACGGCCATCACGCGATCGGTATTTTTCAGGGAGTGACTGGGTAGGTTTTCCCGAGCCGGATTGGGCAGTATCAGCACCGGGGTAGTCGTCGCCTGTGTCAGCACATCGACGTGTGCCCCGAGCCCAAACGGCCAATCAACCGCGTCACAGTGCAGGTGCCGGTAGGTGACGATCAGATCCGGCTGATTTTCTTCAACCGCGTCCAGCACCGCCTTAACCGGGAACCGATCCGACCCGCCAAACATCCTCCACTCCAACTTGGCATCCTGCTCCAGGGCCGCCAAAAAGCCTTTGACCAAGTAGAGGAAATCATCCTGTGCCGCCTCCTCGAGATCGTGCACGATCAGCA
This sequence comes from uncultured Verrucomicrobiota bacterium, assembly GCA_913050205.1. Lineage (GTDB taxonomy): Bacteria > Verrucomicrobiota > Verrucomicrobiia > Limisphaerales > UBA1096 > UBA1096. Next base: position 4,660 of record CAJXAU010000088.1, on the reverse strand, counting down.
CCCGGCCGATGGCAACCGGCTGCGGCCTGAACATTTCCTTCGCCGCAGCGTTGAACACGCTTTCAAATTGATCCAGTGACCCCATGCCACGCGCAGTATAAAAAACCTTACCTTTCCATCAAGCCATAACCCGACCAGCCACCGCTTGGCCAAGCGCTTGGCTAAAGTTGCCAGCGGGTCAGGCGCTTGGCCAAGCGCGACTCGACTTCCGGTGGTGTGATGAGGTTCGGGAAGTCAGCCTTCAACCGCTCGAGTGTTGGGATCTCTCCCCACGCGGTGACGGTGAAAAACTCCGCCATAGGTCGGTCGGCGAGGCCAAGCTCCTCGTTGCGCTTGGTGTAGCGCCGCTTCAGCGTGACTCGCCACTCGTCTATCGACCTCGGGTAGTCCATGTCATGGCGCCCCACCCATGGCAGCCACTCCGTCACCTGCGACTGGTGGCACCAACTCATCTCAAGCATCAACTCGAACGCCTCGCTGACATCCACCACAAGGTCAAACGCGTTCTCGCCAAACATGTACGAGTCGTAGGCATTGAGAATCACAGGTACCTTGCACGGCGGTGACTCAGGATTGTCACACGGATACTCTGGCGTGAAAGCATGCGGTACGTTGATCATGTAGGCTACTCTGCGAACGGCCTCGGCCACGGCAACGTGATCGACATGAATTCCCGCCAGCGGATCGTTCGGCACAGGCGGCGCAAAAAGGTAGTCCGGCTCGAAATCACGAATCGCCTTCCACAAGGCAGCCAGCAACGGTACATCCACCTGCAGGCAGGCCTCCCGGGGCAACTCGCCGTTGGGCAGCGTTAGTTGCTCAAACTCGTATTGGCCAAGCGCGGCCGACTTCAACTGCTCCTCCAGACGCACCCGGGCCGTCTCTTCTCGGGACAACCGATGATGCCCGGCCTTGCCATCAGTACAAACAATGACCTTTGCCTGAAAGTCAGCGCCCAGTTTTCGACGCCAAACCTCAAATGTCCCAGCTGTGCAAAACTCGTAATCGTCGAAGTGCGCGTGAACAAAAAGTACCTTCATAACAAAAAAGGAGAGCCAGTCTCCGGCTCTCCCTTGGCAAAATCGATTGTGCCTAATTTTTACCCGGCGTTACTTCTTCGGGGGCTTCGGCGCTGCAGCCTTCTTATCCTTGGCTTCCTTGGCATTGCCGACGGCACCACCCACTCCGGCACCGATGAGGCCACCCACCAGAGCACCCTTGTCGCGCTCGCCGGATTGATGGCCGATGACGGCACCTGCGGCCGCGCCAACCAATGCCCCGACTCCGGCACCAACTGCCGTCTTTTTACCCGGCTCCGTGGCACAGCCGCTCACGAGCAACATCCCGGCCGCCGCCGCCAAAAAAGTTTGTTTAATCTTCGTCATGTTTTTTAAAAAACCGGCGGAATCCTCCCGTGGAATCAACAAATACACAAGTCGAATCTACGTTGATCCCGTCCTGCTGCTTTGCTTTTCGGCCAGTCGATTGAGCACCTCGAGCCGCTGCGTCATCTCGGTGGAAAACTCCTGCAAATGCTGATCCAGCTTGGCAAATTCCTCCTTGAGGTCGATCTCGTTAGCTCCTTCTTTTTCGAGACGGGTTTCGAGTTCCTGCTCCTTTTTGGCATCCTCCATGCCGGTCAACATCACACCAACGAACAAATTTAAAACAATCATCGCTCCGCTGACGATGAAGCTCACAAAAAACAGGGCCGCCCCGAACGGCGACGCGCTCGAAATGACCTCGTCCCGCGTGATTCCCATCCCTTCCAACATCTCATAAGATGATGCATCGTAGCCATAATTCGCGCTGCCGTACATGTTGATGTACATCAGGTCGGTCCAGTCCTCCAGTGTCACCGCCCGGAACAGCGACAACATCGAGGTCTGCAGGTTGCGAAAATGCACCGGGTCGTTATCGGAGTAGAGAAACGTCGCCATGCATCCGTAGATGTAAAAATGAAGTGTCGCCAACAGGAACACGTAGCCGATCGAAGGAATGCTTTTCAGCACCGCGCCGACTAGCACCTGCAAACGTGGGATGGCAGAAACAAGTTTCAACACACGCAGCACACGAGCCAACCTCAGCACCGCGACAAAGTCGTTCGACTGTATCGGCAAGAGGCACACCACCACGATGGAGAAATCAAAAATGTTCCAGGCATCCTTAAAATAGTTTTGCGGTTGCCTCCCTTTTGCCACGATCTTGATGACGATCTCAAAAATAAAAATCCCTAGAATCAACGCGTCCAGCGTGTTCAGCACGGCACGGTGTTCCACTTCAAATTCCTTGTACGTCTGCATGCCCACCACCACTGCAGCGATGCCAATCACGCTGAGGATGAAGTTGGTGAACGCTTTGGACTCCGATATTTTTTTGCAAAGTTCAACCATGATGAATTTACACTGCAAAAAGGTTATTAACTTATGACGAATTTTCAATACAAAAACCGCATGTCAAATCGGCTTGCATGGCGAAGGCAAAGCCGGATGATCGCCCCCCATGTTTTCCAATACTCGAATCATCGGTGCCTTGATCGCGGTCGTGTTTTTCCTTGGCATGGCCAACGCCCGACTAAACGCCCACGACGGGGATGACCACGGCGAGGGCAAGCCTAGCAAGGACGAGCTAACTCGCGTCCTGATCTTTTCAAAAACCGCCTGGTACCGACACCCGGCCATCCCAGAGTTGAATAGTTTTCTCGTGCAACTCGGCGGCAAATACGGAGCGCAGTTTGACGTCACCGAATCGCCGGAGGATTTTTCCCGGCTCCACCTCTATCAGGCCGTGATCTTCAACAGCACCACCGACATCGGCAACTCTCTTAATGAAAAGCAGCGCAAACAGCTCAAGGATTGGTATCAGGCCGGGGGCGGCATCATGGCCCTTCACGCTGCAGCGGTGCACCACAACACATGGCCCTGGTGGACCAAACTCGTTGGCTGCGACTTCAACAGCGACTCCGATTTCGTCAAGGCCAAGCTCATCGTGGACCCGGAAAACAAGGATCATCCGGCCGTGAAAGGCTACGGCCCGGAGTTTTATTACACCGCCGACTGGACCAACCACGACAAGTCCGTCACCGGCCTGCCCGGCGTGAAGGTGCTGCTTCGAATTGACGAAACCAGCTACGATCCGGTTCGTGATTATTTCAAGACACGCGGAGGCAAGCCGATGGGCAAGGATCATCCCGTGAGCTGGATTCGCGAATTCGAAGGGGGGCGATTCTTTTACACTGAGCTTGGCCACGAGGTGAAATCCCTCGCCACCCAGTTCGGCCACCAGCACCTCATGGAAGGCCTCCGGTGGATCACCAAAACCAAGCGCTTCCACCGCGATCCGAAAAAGAAATAATGCAACGACTCCTTTTCACTCTCGGGATTTGCCTAGCGCTTGGCCAAGCGCTGAACGCTCAAACGGTGGACGGCCGCAACAAGCCAAGCGGAAAGAAGCCCCCGACCGAAAGCCCGGATCTCGCGCAGTACGCGCTGTTCGAAAAAACCGCGCCCAGGCCGGAAGCCACTTCACCCATCGATACCAAACTGCCACTCAAGGTCGAGGCGGGCATGAGCATTGCGCTGATCGGAAATACGCTGCTCGATCGTTCGCAGGACTTCGGCTACCTCGAGACGCTCATTCATCAGGCGTATCCAAATCATCAACTAACAGTTCGCAATCTCGCCTGGTCGGCGGACTCGCTCCACCATCAACCCCGCCCCGCCAACTTTGCCGACACGGATCAACACTTGGTTTTCGTCAAGGCCGACATCATTTTTGCAGCCTATGGATTCAATGAATCATTCGCCGGGCCGGACGGCTTGGATGAATTCAAAACCAAGCTCACCGAGTTCGTACAGGCGACCAAGGCCAAGGCGTTCAACGGAAAAAAAGGGCCTCAGCTTGTGTTACTTTCACCGATCGCCAACGAAGACATCACCGGGGTCGATGCCGCGAAAAACAATAAAAATATACGGCTCTATTCTCGCGCGATGCGAGCAGTGGCCAGGGAGCATAAAGTCGGCTTCATCGATGTTTTCGATCCGACAAACAAGGTGATGCTCCCCGCAGGAAGCGATTATACGTTTAACGGCTGCCACCTGAACGATGCCGGGTATCAGTTTCTCGCCAGAACGGTTTTCGATGCAGCGTTTGATCGGACAGTACCGGTCATTAATGAAGAAATTCGCGCCACGGTACTCGAGAAAAACAAACAGTTCTTCCGCCGTTTTCGGCCGGTAAACACGTTCTACTATACCGGCGGGCGCAATCGCAGTTACGGCTATCTCGATTTTCTCCCAGCGATGCGTAACTTCGATATCATGACCGCCAATCGCGACCAGCGCATTTGGGACATTGCCGGCGGGAAACAGGTTCCCGCAAAGATAGACGATTCGAATGTACCGCCGCTACCCGAGACCAAGCAGAGCCGCGGTGCAAATCGCCTCCTTGCTCCCGAGGACGAACTGGATGAATTCGAGGTCGATCCCCGGTTCGACGTAACGCTGTTCGCTTCCGAGACCGATTTCCCGGAACTCGCCTGCCCCATCCAGATGCGTTGGGATTCGCAGGGGCGGCTGTGGGTCAGTTGCTCCACCACCTATCCGCACGTCTATCCCGGCAACGAGCCAAACGACAAGTTGATTATTCTCGAGGACACCGA
>CAJXAU010000087.1 GCA_913050205.1 uncultured Verrucomicrobiota bacterium | reverse complement strand
GACTCGGTATCGGCGCGCTTTACGGCCTGAGCGATTGGCGGCGCGAAACGATCTGCCTTGCCGCCCACGCGCAGTACCTACTAAGGCACTGCTGGAAATCCCAACTCACCGTCTCGCTGCCGCGGCTCCGGCCCTGCGCCGGGGAATTCGAACCACTGACTCAGTTCGACGACCGTGCACTGGTGCAAACCATCTGCGCGTTGCGTTTGTTTTTGCCTGATCTGGGCATTGTATTGTCCACCCGCGAACCGGCTGCCCTGCGGGATCGACTCATCCCGCTCGGCATTACCACCATGAGCGCCGGCAGCCACACCGAGCCGGGCGGCTACACCGGTGCCGGCAACGACAACCTGCACTACACCGAGCGTGGCAACATCCGCGAACTGGCCGAGAACGCCAGCGAATGGACCAACCCGGCCAATGGCACCAACGCCACCGGCCAGTTCGACATCGCCGACGAACGCCCGCCGGAAACCGTCGCCGAGACGATCAACCGGCTCGGCTACGAACCGGTCTGGAAAGATTGGGACGCCGCCATCCTCGCCAACTGACGAGAGGAATAACACTCAACCAAACCGGAGAATGAACAGCTCCCGGGTCGTCTTGGTGACCTTGAACGGCTCGGCAATCCGCAGCCCCTGCACCCAAAACAACCGACCGTCTGCAGCCTCCCCGACAATGCGTTGATGACGTTCCTCGCGCGGTACTTTTTGGTTCACGAACAAATCCTGTAGTTTTGCGGAGCCGGCTTGGCCAATGGGTTGGAAGCGATCCCCCGGCTGCCAGTGACGCAGGGTGATCGCCTGGCCAAGCGCGCCGGCGTCGAGCACTTCACGGTGTTCCGCTTGGCCAAGCTCCCGCCACTTGGCCAAACCACCGAGAGTCCTTTCCCAGGAGAGGATTTGCCTGCCAAACTCGATCTCACCCGCTTGGTCAAGCAGCTCAACATCATGGCACATGACCGAGAAAACCGGCTCAACCCAAGACTTGGCCCAGCCAATCGCTCCGGATTCACTTCTCTGCAATCGTTTGCCGGGTGCCACCTCAACCGCTTGGCCAAGCCGGGAGCGAAGCGCCTCGACCAGATCAAACGAAGGCTCAACCTCCAGTGCAAACAACTGTCGCTGTACCACCTGCCGTTGCACCGCAACAGGCAGGGTTTCAAATTCGCCCTCCGCTTGGCCAAGCCAACCTGCCGCCAGCGCATCGATGCAGTCCGCATCATCACCCGCCAACTCCATGGCCTTGGCCACCTGCCGATACAGCGAAGCCCCAAACTGCTCAATCAGAAAAGGTAATAGGTTATGCCGGATTTTATTACGCAAAAAACGGGTGTCCGCATTGGATTTATCCTCACGAAACTCGACACCAGTCTCGCTGGCATACGTCTCAATCTCACTGCGCCGGATCTTGAGCATGGGTCGGGCAAGGGTGACTCCGGGTGCCAGCGGTGACGGGGATTTCATCGCCATTCCCGCGAGCCCCCGCGACCCAGCGCCACGGGTCAACCGAAGAAAAAAAGTCTCCACTTGATCATCCGCGTGATGTGCGAAAGCAATGGCAGTCGCGCCCAAGCGCTTGGCCAAGCGTGCAAAAAACGAGTGGCGCAAATCGCGGGCTGCCGCTTCCAGCCCCTCACCCGATTTATCGGCAAGCGCACGGGTATCGCCACTGCCCAACTCGTACGGCAGCCCGCATGCGCTGGCCACCTTTTCCACGAACTCAGCATCGGCATCGCTCTCCTTTCCGCGCAGTTGATGATTGAAATGGGCGACGACCAAGCGATCACGAAGTGACAAACCGGGTTGCGTCAAAACGTCGAGAAGCACCATCGAGTCGATGCCGCCCGACACGGCAAACACGATTTGGGACGTTCCCGGGAAGAGGTTTGTTTTCCGGGCCAGCTCGCTTACTTTTTCCGCGAGCGGATGCATGGATCAGCGACGGCCGGTTGGCTCGGGCTCCGGTTTCTTTGCGCGGAGCACCAACAGCCAATCCCCGGCATCCGGCGCGGGACACTCCAGGGCAGAACCGCGAAGCACGGCGAGCACGTCCTGCTTTTCTCCAGTCCGAGGGTTGATCCAGTTCGCCAGCAACGGCGCGGGCAGCTTGGCCACGTTGATCTTCAGCCGCACCTCGGTCGGGGTGTAGACGACCACGAGGCTGCCGTCCGCAGCGCTCGAAGCGGCCACATACTTGGCCAGTTCGTCGTCTCCCGGCTGCTCAATCAGGACTGCCGGATCGGGCCGGAGTTTGTGAAAGTCGATCGATTGAAACGCATCGGTTAGATGAACGATTTGTTCGCCTCCCTCGAAGGTTACGGCTTCGCGCCAGTCTGGCGGTGTCCCAGCATTGGGATGCCCCGGAGTCGGGAGGTCGCCGCCGTTCCAGCCCCAGACACCGGCCACACCGTAGCTCACGCCGGCTGTCGGGGTGTTTAAGAGGCTCCAGTACAATGCGCGGCGCACTTGATTCGAGGAGATGGGCATTTTTTTGCTGTAGCTCGGTTGCCACTCGTAGGCGGGCTCGAGATTAACAATCGGGCGATGCGGTAATTTATTCCAGTCTCGACTCGGTGGTCCGTGGTGGATCCAGTTATTCGTAGCGTCATCGGTGTCATGGCCGCTTTGGTAGCCCATCGCGGTTAGCCATTTTTCGTCACGCAACGAATCCAAAACCCAACTCTTGACCTTCGGGTGCATGAAGACCGGCGCCTGCGGTCGATCCCCGAATATTCCCTGCCCCAGTTTGCGCCAGCGGGCGGCGTAATCGCCGGTGTAGTCCCCATCACCGGCAAGTATCCATGCCACGTACGAGCCACCCCAGCGGGCCACCATGTAGCGGCCCAATAAAATCGCCTGATCATCCGGCAGAGAGTGGATGGGGTTCGCTTCGCCGTCGATTGCCCAGAACAAAATCGGCACGCTGACCAGCCCCGCACGGTTGATCATCTCCACCCGCTGATCCAATCGTTTGAAATATCCGGGGTTAATGCTGATTCGTTCACTGCCGCTGAACGGTTTTTCTCCATTGGCATCGCCATTTGGCGCGCCACGCCACGGGGTGGCCACCCATTGCACGGCGGTGAAGCCCTGACTCGAACGCACCGCGAGGTAGTCCTTCCAGTCCAGTTCGTTTGACTTCAGTGGCCCGTTCCATGCCGTGTCCGCCATCCAGAAAAACGGGGTCTCGTTGTCGTGCATGAAATGGGTGCGGGAACGCGCCACCCGGATGGGGCCATTACTCGTCAGTGCCGTGTCGCCGGTCGGCGCCGTGCACAGGAACGCGCCTTCGAGATTATGCAACCCCCGGTTTTCCTCATCTGAGCAGGTGATCTTGAACGTCCACTTGCCGACCATGTTCGGCATGAAACGAATCTTCCAATCATCACCGCCATCCCAAAAACCATCAACCCCAACCGGGGCACCCAGGGGAGGTGTAAACTCGGCCTTAAGCTGAACTTCCTGTACCGGGTTGTCGTAAGACTTAAGGCTAACCAACTGGCCTTCAAAGCGAGACCACTTGGGAATTAACGTCAGATCTTCCCGTGGAAGAGCCAAAACGGCTGAGCCGACAAAATATAACAGGACAAACCATACTGCAGCCCGGTGCATCAATTTTTGTCTGAATGAAAAAAACATAAAACGCGCTATCAGGAACCGGTGGAGGAACATGTCAGAAATATTACCAAAGCGCAAATTGGATTCACGACTTGGTTTCGGATTCCATTTTTGCTTTCCGAGCCTTAAAACCCTCCAACATTCTTATGAACTGCTGGGGTTGTAACGGCTGCACCAACCAGCCAGCCCCACCTGCAGACCTGACCTGTTCCTTTGCTTCGTTGTCCTTACTTGCCGCGATAACCACCACAGGAGTCTGTTCGTGTCCGGGAATTAACTTTACTTGCGTGATGAAATTGGCTGCCCCTAGTTCCAATAATGGTTGCTCCACAATAATTAAATCAGCTTGGTTCGATTCCAAAAAGCTCAGGCCTTGCTTGTCGCTTTCTGCCACAACAACTTGATTTTCCATAGCAGCGACCGTTGCCTTCAAAAACTTTCTCAGCGACGGCGAAGAGTGTACTACTATGACTGACAATTTCATAAAAACAGCTCCCACAAGCTCAGGCCCACTCTCGGATGCCGTATTAACAAGCGCAAGCTATGAATGTTTAATGATCTGGCTTAGCAATGAGCGTATTTTTTTATCAAAATCAGCTTAATGGGAATTTCATCATTTTTCGTCACTTGCGTCTCGGACAAGGTTACTTCAGTATAATCCCCTTTAAATGAGCCGTTTTTCTGTTTTTATTATTCTATTGTGTATTGGAGACCTGACTCCGGGGGCTGTGGTTATCAATGAAATACATCTAAACCCAGATGTCAAAATTGAGCAGGTCGAATTTATCGAGTTGCACAACACCGGGGAACAACCGGTCGACCTCAGCGGCTGGACGCTGGAGAATGCAATACAATTCACCTTTCCCGCTGGCAGCTCCATTCCAGCCAAGGGTTTCACCGTCGTCGCTCATCAAACGGACCAGTTCAAGACTAAGTTTGGTAGTCAAGCGCTTGGCCCGTGGATCGGCAAACTCAACAACGACGGCGAACGCATCGAGTTGCGTTCGCCCGACGGGCAACTGGTTGATCGCGTCCGCTACCGGCTTGGCTTTCCTTGGCCAATTGTAGGCGACACACCGGGCTACTCGATTGAGTTGATCCATCCCGACCTTGACAACAACGATGGCCACAACTGGCAGGCCTCCGTCCGTGGCGATGCTTCAAACAAAGCCAACCGGCTCTTCCGCAAGGGTAGCACGTGGAAGTATCTCAAAGGTAAAAAGGAGGCATCGAGTCCGCGATCAGCCTGGCGAAAGCTCGATCACAAGGAGACCGGCTGGCTCAGCGCCGGCACACCGATCGGGTATGGAGAAAATTTCATAAAAAAAACGCTGGGTGACATGCGCAATGGCTACACGTCGGTGTATTTTCGGAAAAAATTCAACGTACAAAACGCCAAGCAAATCGGCGCCCTGCAACTCGCAATCCAGTACGATGACGGATTCAACGCGTGGATCAACGGACGCCACGTGGCCGGTGGCAACATGTCCACCAAGGAACCGAGGTTTAACTCCAGTGCCAGTTCAGCGATCGAGGAGCACAGCTTTGTGGAGTACGACCTCACTTCGCCGGGAGGCTATCTCGTCGAGGGGGAAAACGTAATCGCTATCCAGGTTCACAACGCCTCGATCGGAGGCAGTAGCGATTTCTTTTTTGACGCTGAACTCACTGCGGTGGTCGGCCCGGCCAGCCGTGGGCCAACACCGGGCGCGCAAAACTCGATCTTCTCCGCCAAGAGTCTGCCGCGCTTGGCCAAGATCGAGCATCTACCCACGCAACCCAAGGCCGGTGAGTCGGTGACGATCACGGCTGAGCCAAGCGCCGTGCCAGAGGGGGCCAAGCTGGAGGTCCAGTATCAGGTCGTTCGCCCCGGCAGTTACGTCCACATCGACGATGCCGCCTATGAGCAAAACTGGAAGACCCTGCCCATGAACGACCTTGGCCAAGCGGGCGACGCCAAGGCCAAAGACAGCGTCTTCAGTGCTCAGGTGCCCAAGGCGATCCAGCAACATCGCCACCTTATCCGCTACAGGGTGACGATCCGGACCGCGCTTGGCCAAGCGATCACCGCGCCCTACCCCGACGACCCGTCTCCAAACTTTGCCTATTTTTGCTACAACGGCGTCCCCAGTTGGAAAGGGCGCACGCGCACCCGCGGCGAGATCATCGAATACCCAACCGAGGCACTGACCCGCGTGCCAGTCTACCATCTGATCTCCAAGAAAAACGATGTCGAGACTTCAACATGGAACGAGCAGTACCGTGGCGACAACTACAAATGGAAAGGCACGCTGGTGTACGATGGCGAAGTGTACGACCACATCCGCTACCGGGCACGCGGCGGTGTCTGGCGCTATGCGATGGGCAAGAACATGTGGAAGTTTGACTTCAACCGCGGACACGGTTTTCAGGCACGAGATCATTACGGCCGCGAGTACAACACGCGCTGGGACAAGCTAAACTTCTCCGCATGCATTCAGCAGGGCAATTACCTTCACCGTGGTGAGCACGGGATGTTCGAGGCGGTCGGCTTCAAGCTGTTCAACCTCACCGGGGTCGAGGCGCCGCACACACACTGGGTTCATTTTCGAATCATTGACGAGGCCGATGAAAACGGGGCCACGCAATACGACGGAGACTTTTGGGGACTCTACCTCGCAATTGAGCAGATGGATGGGCGGTTCCTCGACGAACACAACCTACCCGATGGCAACCTATACAAGATGGAGGGAGGCTCCGGCGAACTCAACAATCAGGGCCCCTTTGCCGTCACCAACAAGTCTGACCTCAACAGTTACATGAACCGCTACAAGGGCAATCCCAGCGAGGGCTGGTGGCGTACCAACATGGACCTGCCCCGCTACTACAGCTACCGCACCGTCGTCGAGGGCATCCACCACTACGACATCGGCTACGGCAAAAACTATTTCTACTATCTCAACCCCGAGACAAAAAAGTGGGCCACCCTGCCGTGGGACCTCGATCTCACATGGGCCAGCAACATGTACGGCAACGGCGAGGAACCGTTCAAAAGCCGACTGCTGCGCCGCTCGGTTTTCAAGGTCGAATACGGCAACCGCGCCCGCGAAATCATCGACCTGCTGTATAACAACGACGAAGGCTACAAATTGATCGACGAACATGCGGCGATCATTGATCACCCCGATCCCAACTGGTTGTCGATCGTCGATGCCGACCGAGCCAAGTGGGACTATCATCCGATCATGGCCTCCGGCAAGGTCAACTCCAGCAAGGCCGGCAAGGGCCGATTTTATCAACGCGCCAGTACAAAGGACTTTCCCGGGATGGTGAAG
>CAJXAU010000086.1 GCA_913050205.1 uncultured Verrucomicrobiota bacterium | reverse complement strand
GGCGAAAATTCCCACGGCGGCTGTCGCATCGGCATCTCCCCCGGTTATATTCATAAGGCCGGAGATATCGGCGTCGTCAGCCGCAGCGGCACCCTCACCTACGAGGCGGTCTGGCAACTCACTTGCAACGGGCTTGGCCAATCTACCTGCGTTGGCATCGGGGGGGACCCCGTGCCCGGCAGCACCCACCTCGACATCATCAAGCTGTTCAACGACGATCCCGATACACGCGGCATCATCATGATCGGTGAAATCGGAGGCTCTGCCGAAGAGGAAGCCGCCGCTTGGATCAAGGAAAACTGCAAAAAACCAGTAGCCGGTTTCATTGCAGGCACCACCGCCCCTCCGGGCCGCCGCATGGGTCATGCCGGGGCGATTATCAGCGGAGGAAAAGGGACGGCTGAGGCGAAGATCGAAGCGATGGAAGACGCCGGGATCAGCGTTGCCGAAACCCCATCCCAAATGGCCGAGGCACTGTTGAAGATTCTCTGAGTAACCAAGCGCTTGGCCAAGCGCACGAGCCATCAGGCCGACTTGGCCAACTCTTCCTCGAAATCGACGATCTCCTTGATTTGAGTGAGGAACCAACGATCGATTTTCGTCAGTTCAAAAATCTCGTCGATGGAAAATCCGGCACGCATGGCGTGACGCAGGAAAAAGATTCGTTCCGCATTGGGCACACTCAACTTTTGTGTGATCAACTCACGCGGCAGAATGTCGCGGTCCCCGTAAACTTCATGCCCGATCCGCCACGGCTTGCCATCACCACCCAGTCCCGATCGGCCTATCTCGAGCGAACGCAGCGCCTTCTGCAGTGACTCCTTGAACGTCCGGCCAATTGCCATTGCCTCTCCCACGGATTTCATCTGCGTGTTCAACGTCGGATCGGCGGCAGGAAATTTTTCGAAAGCGAACCTCGGGATTTTCACCACGCAGTAATCGATTGTCGGCTCAAAGCTCGCCGGCGTTTCACGGGTGATGTCATTTTGAATCTCCTCCAGCAAATACCCCACCGCCAGTTTGGCCGCGAACTTGGCGATTGGAAAACCAGTCGCCTTGGAAGCCAGTGCGGATGAACGCGACACACGTGGGTTCATCTCGATGACGATCATCCGACCATTCTCCGGGTTGACGGAAAACTGAATGTTCGACCCACCCGTCTCGACCCCGATTTCACGAATCACCGCAAACGAGGCATCACGCATGATCTGGTACTCCTTGTCGGTCAGCGTTTGCGTCGGGGCCACGGTAATTGAGTCGCCCGTGTGAACCCCCATCGGGTCAAAATTTTCGATCGAGCAGATGATTACGCAGTTGTCGGCCCGATCCCGCATAACCTCCATCTCGTACTCCTTCCAACCGAGCAACGATTCCTCCACCAACACCTCCGTCACCGGGGATAGATCGAGCCCCCGCTTGATCATCTCCTCGTACTCATCTCGATTGTAAGCGATGCCGCCGCCAGTGCCTCCAAGCGTGTAGGCCGGGCGAATGATCAACGGAAACTGCCCGATCTGCTCTGCGATTTCCCACGCATCATCCAGAGTGTGGGCCACTCCACTCGACGGCACGTCGAGGCCAATTCGCAGCATGGCGTCCTTGAATGCCTGTCGATCCTCTCCCCTTTCGATCGCGTCCGCATTGGCACCGATCATCTCGATGTCCAATTTTTCCAGTTTACCACTTCGGTGAAGCGACATCGCCGTGTTGAGCGCAGTCTGACCTCCCAACGTCGGCAGCAATACCAATTTTCCTTCGGCGCCGCTCTTCTCGATCTCTTTCTTTTCGATCTCGATGATCTTCTCGACTGTCTCCGGCGTGATCGGCTCGATATATGTTCGATCCGCAAACTCCGGGTCCGTCATGATGGTCGCCGGGTTGGAGTTGACGAGCACCACACGGTAACCTTCCTCCCGCAACGCCTTACACGCCTGCGTGCCGGAGTAGTCGAATTCGCAGGCCTGCCCGATGATGATCGGGCCGGCGCCAATGATTAAAACGGTGTTGATGTCAGTGCGCTTTGGCATCCAAGTGGCGGGAATGTAAACCAAGCCGCTCCCGGCGTCGAACCTTCCCGAAAAAATCAGATTAGACGCTTTTTTTGACCGATTGCCCCAAGAAGAACCCAACCCATGTGCCAAGAAGGCATCCCACCACGGAAAGCATCACATTCCCCCCCGCTTTCAGCCACGCCTGTTGATGTATCAAGTCGAATGTCTGCAGACTAAACGCAGAAAAAGTCGTGAATCCCCCGCAAAATCCAATCATCAGGAACAGCGCGGCAGGGCGCCCCTTTTGATCGCCCTCATACACGCCGGCACAAAAGCCGATCAGCAACGAGCCGAGGATGTTGGCCAACAGGGTGCCAAACGGAAACGCCTCATACCGAGCCAGCGCCAACCCTATCCCGTATCGTCCCACGCTACCAAGCGCACCACCCAATGCCACAATCAACCAACTCATCGGCGGAAACTATAGCAATTGCTCCCGCAGAAGCATCTCCCGAATTTCCGACTCCGTTGCCCTCAACTTTGGGGCCGCCGAAAACAACTCATCCAAAACCACCGGATACCAGTTGCGCTTGGCCGCATCCGCCAAGCCAGCAACGTTAAACGGCTCGATGGTTTCGGCAATCCTCCCCAACACCTCGTCGCGACGCCCCCTTGCCACAACTAAGTTGCAAATCTCGCGAGTGGCTAAGCCAAACGCCGGATGGTCACACAGCAAAAATGCCCCAGCCAATTTCGGCTTGGCCAAGCGGTGTGCTGTCTCCGAAAAACTTACCGCTGCGAAATAGAGCTGCGTCAAAGCAGTGAACACCTCAAAGTCATCCATGCTCGCGTAGAGGGCGCCCACCAAATGGGAAACCTGATCCAACTCAGCCAAGGTCTGGCAACGGTACGCCTCCAATTCCGCCTCACTTGGCCAAGCGCTCAACAATTTGGCCAAGCGCTGGATGCCCAGCAGGGTCAACGGGAAACCGGTCGATAGCAATGGGTCTACAAACCCCGCCGCAGAAGGCAACAGTGCCCATCGGTTCCCAGCAAGATTGCTCGTACAAAAGGATAATTCCCGTGCGAAGACAAAATCACCCACCGACTCCGCACCCCGAAATTGCTCACCCAAGGATGGTAACAGCCCCAGTAGTCGATCCCAGCCGGTGCGTCCCTCACACAATTGCAGTGACTCTGCCCGAGGCTTAACTGCTGCAACCCCGGCGCTGGTGATGCCATTGTTGAATTTCAACATCCAAACCCAGCCGCCATCGAACACATGGTGCACTGCCGCATCCTCCACCGGGTAAGGCACCCCTTCAGCGCTTGGCCAAGCGCCGACATTTTTAAAATGAGCAAACAATCCGCTCGTTGACGGCATCAACGGCAGCTCGCGCTTGGCCAAGCCAAGTAACCGAAAAAGACACCCACGAGGCCCGGTGGCGTCCACCACAAATCCCGTTCGAAATTCAACGGCCTCCCCAACTCGATGTCCGCGCAACGTTACCTCCTCCGCGCTTTCGCGAAATTCGGTCAATTCGGTCTGATCAAAATACTCAACACCCAACCGCTGTGCTTCGCCGATCAGGTGCTGGTCAAAATCCGAGCGATACCAGTGCGTGTCGGCCACCTCATCTCGTGGACTAGCCGCGACGAGTAATTGCCGACTCCTGTTTTCATCTTCGGAATACTTCTGGCCAAGGTTGTGATGAAAAAAAGAAAATCCCCGCTTCAACCCGCAGCCGATGTTTGGGTATTTGCGTTGCCACTCCCCCCAGCGACGGAAAGGAAGGAGTTCCGGTAAATCATATTGCTCAACAATCTGCTGCAGAAAAAGATTAGCCAACGGCGTTGAGGATTCACCAATCGCAAACCTCGGATGCGTCCCTTTTTCGATGAGCAAAACGGAGTGCCCCATTCGCCGGGCAACCATTGCCATGAGTGCCCCCCCGAACCCGCCACCGACGACTGCAATATCCGCACGGTGCTCCATGCTCCCTATGCCGCGGACAGTCTGCCTCGCTAGAGATCCAGCGGGCCGATCATCCTGTCGCCCAGCATCTCGTAGATCCCCACGAGATAATCGTTCTCAAGCACTTCGCCTACTTTCAACTGGCCCATGAGGGTCACAGCCTGGTCCATGATCGGCTCCACACCATCACCCTCCATCTTGATACTAATCCACTCGTTGATTTTTGGTACGGTGCCAAAGCAGCACATCGACTGATCGCGCATTATCAAAAGCTCGGTCACCTTACCTTGTTCTACTTTAAGAGGAAGCATGAAACCCTGTATGGCTACAGGCTTTTCATTAAACTTTTTGATACCTTCAGGAATCTGAGAATTGAGTTTTGCCAACTCTACCTTATTTGTCACCGGATCTAGCGGAACCTCATAGCCAAACGAGGCTAGCTTATCAAATGTCACTGTTTTATAACCATCAATCTCATCCGGTAAAGGGGGAAGCTCAACAATAGGTTGCGCTAACTCGATGAGATTTGTGCCAGTTACAGTTATTTCTTCCAATGTAATCAAGTTAGTCGTTTCTGAAGGCAAAGGAATCTTTTCTAGCAGAGGAGGTACAGACACAGAAGGCTGATTGGTTTCCGAACCGGTCACTTCGATGACCTGTTCCGATTCAGCATTCGCCAGTTCGATAATGGCGTCGCTTTGACCGTCGAGTTCATCCCTTGTCAGCAAGGGCCCTTCAGCCTGTCGAACAGGGGGATTGATAAAAACCAAGTAAGCAGCAAGACATACCAACACCAAAACGACTGCCTTAAGAGCAATCCACTTCCACACTGCTATATCTTTCTGCTTCCTCATTTCAGTTGCCTTTCGGATAGTTAAACTCCAAATTATTGTAGGTTTTACCAAGAACAGTTATCTCGGGAATAACTGCATCAAATGTCTCAGCTTTGCCCAACCACTCAGCCGTGGCCACAAATTGCGAGGTATTACCAACCGTTTCACCGGTTCCAGGGTTAGCTAAAGCCTCAAATACCAGTTTAGTTTCACCCTCAGAGCGTTTAACCAACACCTCGAATGACTCCAACTCCATCCGAAGATATTGCTCCATGTGTGGTTTAAAAAACCAAGCAGTCACTGTTCCCACCTCAGCATCCACCAAGAACTCAATATGCGCATCTTCATTTCCCAGCGTTACACCAGCACCCCCATGAGGCGGTTCATGGTAATGAGGTTCATGGTGATGATCTTCACCACCCGCATGACTGTGCCCATGATCATGGGCCCCCTCACCGCCACAACCTACTTGGGACAGCAATAATACGGTAACAATTAAAGAAAATATCACTACTCTCATTTTTCTCACGAATTCGGAATAAGGTTAACAGCAACGTTAGTGGTGTATGCTTTTGTCGCTGGTATTAGGCCTGCCAACGCGCCAAGGATAAGCATCAACAAAGGCGCCCATAGCATTACAGCCTGAGGCTCAAATGGGTTCAATACGATCCCGGTCTCTGTACGAATAATCCAAGCAGCAAAACTCATGATGACAAAATACACCACAAAACCGGCTAATGCTCCAAATGCGGCAATACCGGTCGCCTCGAGAACCACTACTCCAAAAACAGTCCTACGTCTAGCGCCCAAAGCACGCAGTATGGCAATCTCGCGGCGGCGCTCATTCATTGAGTTGTAGATACTGGCAAGAATTGATCCAGCTGCGACTAAAGCCACGAGAACTGCAACACAACGCAGAATCATTTCCACCGGAGCAATCTTGTTAAACAACTGGGACATGATTTGCGCAATAGGCCATGCAAAGGTCATCACATCTCCCTGAGCATTATATTCCTGATCCATCATAATTCCGTGAGTAGTGCCGCGTAACTTGACCAATATTGCGCTGACGTCAGTAGATGTTTCGACACTATGGCCAGACATATTCTGAAGCCCTTTAATCGGTATCCATATCACTCTATCCGCCGGTGTGTTGGTTTTTTTCATGATGCCGGTCACAATATAGATTTCGGCATGTTTTTCCTTTTCATCAAAAATCAAACCATGATACGGGTTAAACGTGTCACCAACTTTCATTTTTAGTCGTTCTGCGACAAGGCTCCCAACCACAGCTTGTTTTTTATCCGGACGAAAAACGTACCCACCGTTCTCCACATCAAATTTCTCATCACCACGAAACGCAACCTCAAATAAATTGGTGGTCACCCCCACCAACCGATAGCCATGATAATTATCTCCCACCGCGATCGGGACTGCTGTCTTAATCCTACGCTTGTCCTTTGCGATCAATTCGTATTGATCCCAAGTAAGATTGCCCGGAGAAGACTCAAGATGAAAAATGGAATTAAGTACCAACTGTAACTTAGAACCTCGAGCGCCGAACACAGCGTCAAACCCTGAATTAACACCAGTAAAATTGCTATGCGCCTGTTCCTTAACAACCCACACGCTCATCAACAAGCCACTGGCCAAGGCGATGGAGAAAGCCGTGATCACGGTCGACAGAAGATGCTGCCTCAAGCTCCTCCGAACGATCTGTAACAAACTCACGGTACCACCTCATCTCTCCCGCTTGGCCAAGCGCTTGGCTTGTTGATCTCCGACAGGTCATGAACCTCCTCAAATTGGCCAAGCACACTCTTGTCGTGGCTCACCAGCAGTAGGGCCGCCCCGTTTTCGCCGCAAGTGTCACGGATTAGGCCAAGCGCCTCTGCCGCATTTTCCGGGTCAAGGTTGCCGGTTGGCTCATCCGCCAAAACCAGCTTGGGTTGATTGGCCAGGGCTCGAGCCACAGCCACCCGTTGCTGTTGGCCGGTGGATAGCTGCCTCGGATAATAATCCAAGCGCCGGGAAAGCCCCACCCGATCGAGTAACTCCGCTGCGCGATTGCGATCTGGCTTGCCCCCGAAACTCATGCCAAGCAGTACGTTCTCAAGACAGGTGTACCCCTGCAGCAAGTTAAA
>CAJXAU010000085.1 GCA_913050205.1 uncultured Verrucomicrobiota bacterium | reverse complement strand
GGCAGCTCGTCCCGCAGGGTAAACTTGAGCTTGGCCAAGCGGTTCTTTTCCGCCGCCTCGTAATCCTCGCCGCTGGCCAAGCGCCGGCCAGCCCGGCGATACAGCGACTGCAGTAGTGTGTTTTTAAAATCGTTCCAAAGGTCGTCACTGGTGCCGAGTGAGTCGGCAAATGTCAGCAGCGTGAGCATGGCCAGATTTTCCTCATCCTGCACTGCCTCAGCGAATTGACGGATCACGGTCGGCGAATCGATGTCGCGTCGTTGCGAAACTTCGGCCATGAGCAGGTGGTTCTCAACGAGAAACCTGAGCCGATTCAGTCGACGGGGTGACAAACCAAGCCGTTCACCCACCTGCAGGCAGACGACAGTGCCATCCTTAACATGGTCGCCGCTCTCCATTCCCTTCCCGGCGTCGTGCAAAAACATTGCAAGATAAAGCAGGTAGGGCAGGTCGAGATCCTGCAAAATATGAGTGTAGTCCGTGAACGGGCGCTCGTTGGCATCCCATACTTGGTCGAGCTTCTCGAGGCATATGAGCGTGTGTTCATCCGCGGCGTAGGCGTGAAAAAATTCGTGCTGCACAAGGCAGGTCATCCGGCCAAACTCCGGGATGAATCGACCGAGCAGATCGACCTCGTGCATCGCGCGCACCGCCGGGGCCACGTTGCCGCGTTGGTTTAGAATCTCGAGGAACGTCTCGTGAATCTCTGGATCATTGATGAATGAGTCGTCGACCAGCGAGACGTTGTCGCGCAGCAACTGAATCAGGTCGGGATGAAAATCAAGCCCACGCTGTTGCGCGTGCAAAAACACCCGCATCAGCCTCCGGGGTTGATCTTTGAAAACGCGACTCGAGCCGGGCACCAATTCCCCATCAATTACCTGAAAACCGTCCAGTGTTTCCTGTTTTTTGCCGCCTCCGAAAAACGTCCGCAGCGAGGGGATACGGCGGGAGGTCTTCGGCCGGAGCGCGAGTCTGCGTTCGACCATCCGGGTGACGAGGTGGATGCGCCGCATGTGCCTGTAGAGGTCGCGCATGAATGCCTCGAGCCGCCGCGCCGGGGAGCGGTCCTTGTAGCCAAGCTGCCATGCCACCTTGGGTTGCAACGCCTTGGGCAGGTCATCGGTTGGTCGCTTGGCCTGATAGTGCAGTTCGTTACGCACACGCAGGAGGAAACCGTACCCCTCCTCCAGTTGGTTTCGGTTGTTGGGGCGAACCATCTCCTGTGCCTCCAGTTCTTCCAGCGTGCGTGTGCCGTATTTGAAGTGGGTCATCCACAGGAGGTTTTGATAGTCACGAAGGCCACCGCATCCATTTTTGATGTTCGGTGCCTGAAGCAGGGCGGAGTTGCCGAACTTGACGCGGCGGGCGTCCTGATCGGCGATACGCATCTGCAGGTATTCGTCAATGTGGCTTCGCACGCATTTGACCTCCACACGTTTTTGGAGTTGCTCAAACAGATTGGAGTCGCCGCTGATCAATCGTGCCTCGATCAGGGAGGTCTTGGTTTGCATGTCGTTATTGGCGACGTTGACGGCGTCCTGAATATTGCGCACTGAATTGCCCACCTTCAAACCAAGGTCGTACAGCGTGTAGATCAGCCCTCCTGGCCCAGTGAGTTTCTCAATTAATTCGTGGTTGAAAATCCGTGTGACGCTGGGGGTGGTGCCGCTGTGTAGCAACATGATGTCGATGTCACTGTGTGGGTTTAACTCGGAACGGCCATAGCCGCCAATGGCCACCAGAGACATCGTGAGTTTGCGCTCTCTTTTTTTGGGAACAAAAGTGTCCAACGTCCAGTCGAACAGGGCGGTTAACAACGTGTCGAAGATTGCTGACCGTGCAGCGCAGACTTCACGCCCTCCGGCTCCTTCGCGGTGCCACTCCTGCAGGCGCGCCGATTCGGACTTGAGATAACGGCGCAGCCGGGGCAGTTCCTTGGAAAGTGAACTGCCCGTGGGAATTTCAAGAGGTGTGATGGAAAATGATTCGACCTCCGGCACAGGCCCCGAGCTTACCCCCAAGTGCTTCATGAAACAATTCCGCTTGGCCAGGCGCATACTCGTAACCTTGCCGCTTGGCCAAGCGTAACTTAAATTTTCGCGAGATGGCTGATAAGAACGATCCGGATATTGCCCTGATGCTGCGGGTGAAGGAGGGAGACTTGTCGGCCTACGAGGCGTTGGTGGATAAATTCAAACAGCCGGTGATGAATCTCGTTTACCGGCTGATTCACGACTTTGATGAGGCGGAGGACATCGCCCAGAATGTCTTCGTTCAGGTCTGGAAAACACGTGAACGCTATGAGCCAAACAGTAAACTGACGACTTGGCTGTTCACCATCGCCCGGAATCTTGGCCTCAATGAGATTCGTCGTCGCACCCGGCATCCAGCTGATTCTCTCGACGAAACCCACCCTGACAACGATTCCCAGCCACGCCATGTGGTGGAGGATTTCACCAGCCCGATCCCGGCCGAGGCGGCGTTGAGCGATGAGTTACACGCGCGGGTGGAGGAGGCAATTCGTGATCTGCCCGAGAAACAGCGAACCGCCCTCCTGCTGTGCCGCGAGGGTGGGGTGAGTTATGAGGAGATCGCCGAGATTTTGGGCGGAATTTCCCTGACGGCGGTAAAATCCATCATATTTCGCGGACGCGCGGTTCTCAAGGCACGGCTCAAACCGTATTTGGAATCAGGTGAATGGCAGAAAAAATGACCTTCAAACAAAACTTTTTTGTAACCTCGGTTTTTAAGAAAGGGCGACAATGAACCAACCCGAGCAAAACCGGCCGCAAGGCCAACCGTACAAGCAACAGTACGAGCACAAGCACGATACGATGTACGGCACGCTGTTGCAGGTCGCTCTCGAGCGGGAGTTGACAGCTGAGGAATTGGAGCAGCTCGACGGTTTGTTGGCTCAAAATCAGTCGGAACTCGCTGAGTTCGAGGCAGTTGACCAGCTTTTGGCCAAGCTGCCGGATGTGACTGTCTCGAGTAATTTCACCGCCCGAGTGCTGGACGAAGCGCAGCGGCAGGATCGTACAGCCCCGGCCGTTGACCAAGCGCTTGGCCAAGCGTGGTGGAAGCGGCTTTTCGCACCGCAATATCGCTCGATTCAATTGGCCGCAGTTGCGGCTGTGACTCTGCTCATTGGAGTTTTCGGCTACCAAAAGCACCTCGATCAGGATCGGGCAGAGATGGCTGAGAGCCTTCAGACCGTGGCCACCATCACAGAGATGGCGCCCGAGTTATTAACCGATTTCGACGCCATCGATGCGATCGACCAGTCGGATCCCATCGACGAGGAACTTTGGGCCGCGCTCAAGTAAGCCATGTCACTCCGAATCCAAGCGCGTTGTCTGATTCTTCTGCCGGCGTTGGCGTTGGGAGGAGTGGAGGGTGCATTGGGTGCGGAGTCACCATTCGCAAAGTTTAAGACGATCGTCGCGTTGCCAGAAACCAAGCGCGATGCGGCAATTCAGGAATTGAAAGTTTCCTCCGAGCGTCATCGAGCAGTCGTCCGGGCCAAGGTCAGTGAGTATGCCGCGATGTCTGAGGCGGAGCGGAACCGAAAACTGGATGCGCTGGATTTTCGGTGGCACCTTGTGCCGCTGATGAAACTTGATGCGGCAAGGCGCACGCAGCGTCTGGCATCGGTGCCGGAACGGTTTCGTGAGGATATCAGCAGTCGTCTGGCCGCTTGGGACAAGTTGGAAGGAGGGGCACAGTCGGAACTGCTCAAGAATGAATCGTTTTTCCGTTACATGTCGAGTTTTGGCCGCGGCCGGGAATCGCGCATCGCCATGACCAATCACGTCGGCAAAATGCCACCCAAGCTACGGGAAGGAGTGGAAAAACGAATCGCCGAATGGCGGAGCAAACCCAAGATGGATCGGCGGAAAATGTCGCGGCAATTCCACCGCTTTTTTGACCTCCGCCCCTCTGAGCAGCAGAAGGCGCTGAGCCACTTGCCACGCCGTGAGCGGGCCAAGATGGAGGCTAGCCTTGAGCGATTCAAGGCGATGTCCACCACACAACGCGAATTGGTTATCAAGTCGTTCGACCGGCTCGCCGACATGACGCAGGACGAGCGCACTTCGTTCTTTCGAAATTCCCAGCGTTGGAATGAAATGGGTGATGCCGAGCGCAAACAGTGGCGCACACTCGTGACAAAAATGCCGCCATTGCCGCCCGGCTTCGAAAAAAAGGCTACACCGCCATTGCCACCCGGGATGGGTAATCCTGCCGCCGGGGGGCAGACAGTCGTGACCAACTCGCTTCGTTAAACGCCGGCATGGATCCCATTGCCCTCAAGATCGGCGGCTTCGCAATTTATTGGTATGGCATTCTCGTGGCCGGCGGGTTTTTGATTGGACTCTGGACAGCCAGCAGGCGTGCCGCCCGGGATGGCATCGACGGCAAGGTGGTTTCCGATCTTGGTGTCTGGATCATTATTGCTGCACTCGTCGGTTCACGTGTGATGTATGTAATCACGGAGTGGGATAAGTATTCGGGCGAACCATTTTCCGAATGGATCAATTTTCGTAGTGGTGGGCTTGTTTTCTATGGAGGATTCATTGGGGCTGTGCTGGCGGTAATACTTTACGTAAAAATTCGTGGCAGCCAGCCGTTGTGGAAGATCGCCGATGCCTTCGCCCCGAGTGTTCCGCTTGGCCACGCGCTTGGTCGATTGGGTTGCCTCATGTACGGCTGTTGTTTCGGGGCGACCTGTGACCTGCCATGGGCGGTGCAATTTCCCCTTGGCAGCCCGGCGCATGGGGTTCACAACGCGGCGGGGTTATTGCCTCCAGACGCGACGCATTCCCTGCATGTGCATCCGTCGCAAGTTTATTCCGCGTTGCTCAACTTCGCACTGTACGGCGGCTTGGCTTGGCTTTACCGCAATAAGCGATTCGACGGTCAAGTGTTCGTAGTTTACCTGATGGCTTATTCGGTCAACCGCTTCATCGTCGAGTTTTTCCGGGGTGACTACCAATCGGAGCAACTGTGGCTGGGCTGGATTAAGCCGGGGCAACAGTTGAGCCTGTTCTTGCTGCCGGTGGGGATTGCGCTCGCAATCTTCCTTTGGCAGCGTAGCCGCTTGGCCAAGCGGCAGGAGTAGGGGATTACCGTTGCAGCGCGCCTGGCCAAGCGTTAGGTTGCGCCTTTCCAATGACAACGAACCGTGTACTTCAATGGGCGCTTGGGCTGTGTTTGTTCAGCTCACTTTCCGGCCAAGCCGCAGACAAAATCAAAACCACCAAGGGCGACCTGACAGTGCATCCGGTTAAGCATGGCACGGTGGTTTTTGATTGGGACGGCAAAACAGTGTTTGTCGATCCGGTGGGAGGCGCGGCGCCATTCAAAAAATTTGGCACACCGGATGTGGTGCTTGTTACCGACATTCACGGTGACCATTTTAACAAGGACACCCTTACCGCATTGGTGAAGGAGAAGACGGTGATCGTTGCTCCCGAGGCGGTGGCAGCGTTGGCACCCGCTGCGTTGAAAAAGAGCATCACCACTTTGGCAAACGGCAAATCAGTCGAGAAGGCCGGCATCAAGGTGGAGGCGGTGCCAATGTACAATCTGACACCGTCGCGCCTGCGTTTCCACAACAAGGGGCGAGGCAACGGCTACGTGATGACATTCGGTGGCAAGCGGGTCTACGTGAGCGGAGATACGGAGGACATTCCCGAGATGCGTGCACTCAAGAAAATCGACGTGGCATTTGTCTGCATGAACCTGCCGTACACGATGACCCCGGAGCAGGCGGCGGATGCGGTGCGGGAGTTCAAGCCGAAGACGGTTTACCCGTACCACTATCGGGGCAGTGACACAGCCAAGTTCAAGAAACTGGTCGGGGATGCTTCGGAGGTGCGCCTGCGCGACTGGTACGGAAAATGACCTGGCTCAGTCGAGGTCGAAAAGAATCTCGCGGGGTTCGGCACCTCGACTGGGGCCGACGAGGCCGCGATCCTCGAGTTCGTCCATGATGCGCGCGGCCCGGGTATAGCCCAGCCGCAGGCGGCGTTGCATGAGTGAGACGCTGGCCTTTTGCTCGACACGGATCACCTCGATGCATTGTTGTATGATCTCCTCGTCCTCGTCGATTCCGCTTCCGCCGTTGGCACTGGTGCTCGGACCCTCGAGTTGGCGTTCCATCTCCGTATCGTAACACGGCTTGGCCTGCTGATTGACGATCTCGACGATGCGATTGATTTCCTCGTCGGTGACGAGGCAGCCCTGTGCCCGGCGGAGATTTGCCGTGCCGGGCGGGAGGAACAGCATATCGCCCTTGCCGAGCAGTTTGTCAGCCCCCATTGCGTCGAGAATGGTTCGGGAATCGACCTTGGCGGCGACCTGAAAGGCGATACGCGCAGGGATGTTGGCCTTGATGACACCGGTGATGACATCGACGCTTGGCCGTTGCGTGGCCACGATGCAGTGGATGCCGGCTGCCCGGGCCATCTGTGTGATGCGCGCAATGCAGCCTTCGACCTCGTTTTTTGCCATCAACATGAGGTCGGCCAACTCGTCGATGATCACGACGATGTAACTCAACTTGTCCGGAATCTCGATGTCGTCCTCGCGCGGGACGCTGACTTCCTCATCCATCTCGACGGCGAACCCTTCGCCGGATTCGTCCAGCGGCAGCTCGGCCTGATCCGTCTTGGCCGGTTTTTTCTTGGGCCGCGAGTTGAAGCCGCTGATGTTCCGGGCGCCGACCTTGGCGAAAATCTGGTATCGTTTTTCCATCTCACTGACGACCCACTTGAGCGCGAGGATGACCTTCTTGGGATCGTGCACCACGGGGGCGGCAAGATGGGGTAGACCATTGTATATCTGCAGTTCGACCACCTTGGGATCGATCATGACAAAGCGCAGTTCCTCCGGCGAAAACCGGAACAACAGCGACGCAACGATGGAGTTGATGCAGACCGACTTGCCGGAACCGGTGGCACCGGCGATCAACATGTGCGGCATCTCGGCGAGGTCGG
>CAJXAU010000084.1 GCA_913050205.1 uncultured Verrucomicrobiota bacterium | reverse complement strand
GTGCCGAACCCGACACTTGCTATCATCCAGACATTGGTAGGCTGCGTTGATCTCGGCAAAGACTTTCTGCTTCTCCGCCTTGGTTGCCGTGTCGGCGTTGTGGGACTGGTCGGGATGGACATCGGCCGACAGGTCGTGGAATCGCTGCCTGAGTTGCTCGCCGTCCAGCCACGGCCTTCGAGGTAAATTCAGCCGCGCAAAATGATCCACCATGAGGAGCCGTCCCTTCGGTCAGGCGCTGAAACTCTCGCCGCAGGAACAGGTGCTCGCAGCATTGGGGTTGTTCACCTTGAAACCGCCGTCCTCCAATTTATCGGCGTAATCCAACTGGCTACCGGTCACGTACAGCGCAGTCTTGGGATCCACCACCACCCGGATGCCTCCGCTCTCCACGAGGATGTCCCGATGGACCGGCGCGTCCTGCAGGTCGAGTTTGTACTGCAACCCGGAACACCCGCCGCCGATCACAGCCACGCGCAAAACCCCCTCCGGTCTGCCTTGCCGTTGGAGCAGGGTCGCCACCTTGGTGCTCGCGCTCTCGCTGACCTTGAGCAACCGCTCGTCACCGACGCGAACTTTGACCTCTTCTGGGGATTCCTTCTTGGCGATGCCGGAAATCATCGCGCCCAACTTAACGACCGCCTAAATGACGGTCAAGGCGAGCCAAGCCAAGCGCTTGGCCAAGTGTTACGCCTTGGCCAACTGGTCCTCGGCAGTGATGAACGACTCGAAGTGGGCGAGGTGATTCGGCGGGATCAGCGCTTTGAATACCGCCTCAGCCCCGTCGTAGTTCCGCTCCAACACCTGCCCCACCTCGTGTAATCGAGCGATGACATTGGATTTCGAGTGAGGAATCGACAACTCCACCATCTGGCGCACCGGCCGTAGTTGCTTGCCGAGTTCCACCATGAACTCGTCAAACCCCTCCCCCGTCTTGGCCGACACGACAATGGAATTCTCGTACTCCGTCGTGTAGCGCTTGGCCAAGCCCGGTGACGTCACCCGATCGATTTTGTTGAAGACCATCAGCATCGGTTTATCGGCCACGCCCAGTTCATCCAGCACCTGGTTTACGGCCTCAATTTGTTCCCCGGCATGCGGCGAACTGATGTCCACCACGTGCAACAACAGGTCCGCCTCGATCACCTCCTCCAGCGTAGCCTTGAACGCATCAACCAAGTCGTGCGGCAGTTTCCGGATAAAACCCACCGTGTCAGAAAGCAGCACGTTTTGATTGGTCGGCAAACGTAATCGGCGCGTGGTCGGATCCAGCGTGGCGAACAACTTGTCCTCCGAAAGAGTCGCCGCCCCTGTGATGGCGTTAAATAAAGTCGACTTGCCGGCGTTGGTGTAGCCAACCAACGATCCAAGCGGCCACTGGTTGCGCTTGCGCCCGGAACGCTGCACATCACGCTGACGCATGACCAGCTCGAGGTCGCGTTGAATTTTGTCGATCCGCTCTCGGACTTTCCGGCGGTCCACCTCCAACTGACTTTCACCCTCACCGCCACGCATTCCGATGCCGCCTTTTTGCCGGGAAAGGTGAGTCCAAAACCGGGTCAGTCGCGGCAATAGATGATTCAATTGCGCCAACTCGACCTGCATTTTGCCCTCACGGGTTCGGGCTCGCTGGGAAAATATATCGAGAATCAGAGCTGTGCGATCGAGAATTTTGCACTCAAACACCTTCTCAAGATTCCGCCCCTGTGCCGGACTGAGTTCTTCATCAAAAACAACGGTATCGACCTTCGACTCCTTGCTCTGCTCAGCAAACTCCTTCGCCTTGCCCGGGCCGATAAACGTCGCCGCGTTGAATTTATCCAGTCGCTGCGAGCCCCGTCCGACAACCTCGCCTCCAGCCGTCGTGACCAGTTCCGCCAACTCATCAAGCGATTCATCAATGCACCAGGCGTCCTCCGCCTTGAGCTGCACCCCCACGAGAAACACCCGTTCGGTCTCGCGATTGATCGTATCGACTAACCCCTTCACTTTATTTGGAAGCGAGCTTTACCATGCGAATGACATCCCCGGATTTCAGCTTCGCGCGCCCAAGCTTTGGCAACTGCTCGACCCCGATCCGGATGATTCCGGACGGTCGCACCACTTCAAACGCCTTGATGCGCGGATCGAGCTTGGCCACCTCAATAGCTGTCTTGAGATTGAGGCCGTCCACGAACGGGATCGACGAAACCAACCCCGTGGCTGCGTCCACAAAAGTCACCTCGCCCGCCTTTGCCAGTTCGAGCAACGCCTTGCCACTCGATTTTCCGGCGGACAAAGCCACTTTGCCTCCCGCTTTCACCGTGGCGACGGCCAGTTTACCTGCGGCCTTGCCAGTCGTCTTCACGGCACTTGTCGCGAGCCTCGATACACCGCTGGCTGTTTTTCGAGCGGCGGTTTCACATCCGATTACAAAGATGGAAAAAGCTGCCAATACGGCAGCTTGTCCCAAACAGAATCCCTGTCGAGTGGCGATCACTTACGCAGCCGTCTCGCGCTCCATCGTCCCCTTGAAGTTGCACGGTTCCTCATCCACGCCGAAGTTTTCACTGAACAACTCCTCAACCCGCTGTAGTTCATCCTCCGACAAGTACGGCTTGTCTTCGGTGAACTCGATGAGTTGCTCCTCGTTGTAAATGTTCGGCAACGTTGAGGCGACCGTCTTCTCTGCAAGCAGCCAAAGCAGGGCCGCCTGGCCGAGCGTGCGACCGGACTCCGGCGAGGTCAGGAACTCAAGCGTCTTGATTTTCTTCAGGCCATTGACCAGCCATGAGCGTGGCCGATGCGAACGATGATCCTCCGGCGGAAAAACCGTGTCCTCAGTATATTTGCCCTCGAGCATCCCGGAACTGTGAGTCACACGGATGAGGAAGCTGGTGTCGAGTTCTGGCTCGGCACTCATGCGACCGTGGCGAAACTTCGCGAGATCATCCGTGGTGGCGTTGTTCTTGTCCGACTTTGCATAGGTCGATGCATTAATCTGGTTGCCCGGAAACTGTTCCAGCAAGTTGTAAATATGCTGGATGATCCGGGGGTTACGCCGTTGCACACAGTCCACGCCCTCATACATCCAGCCAATCGCCGGACCAAGCGCAATCCCGGAGCACACAAGTTTACCCTCCTGCTCAAGTTCCTCCAGCGCCTCCCAAACTTCATCGGTATCCACCTGCTCTGCGCGGACATTGTGCAGCTGCATAATATCGATGCGATCCGTCTTGAGCCGCTCCAGACATTTTTCCGTGGCGAACTTGATGTACTTCTTGGAAAAATCCTGTGCGATCTCGCGCTGCCCCTTTCGATCACCATCGTGGTTGTAAAAGTCGTAGCCAACCTTGGTTGCTATTACCACATCGTCTCGTTTGTCACTAAGCGCCTTGGCCAACAGTTCCTCGCTTCGGCCGTTGCCGTAGGTGTCAGCTGCATCGTAAAGGTTTATCCCGCGATCGAACCCTTTTCGAATCAGGCCAATCGCATCTTCGTCGGTGAACTTGCCCCACCAACCGGTCGAGACCGTCCAAAGGCCAAACCCAACCTCGGACACCTCCAAATCTGTCTTTCGAATTTTCCGAAATCTCACGGCGGACAAAGTAACACGAACCAGCTCCCCATCAAAAGTCGGATTTATTTGCCCGGCCCGGCCAGCAACAATGCCAGTAGATCGAGAATCTCCTCTCGGGTGAACGAATTCACCAATCCCTCAGGCATCGGGGAAAACTGGGAATCCTTACGGGTCGCCACCGCGCTCAATTTCACCTCGCGCACAGATGAAGGCTGAAATGCATCGGTTGCGACCAAAAGCGATTTTTCGCGTTCCCCAACCAGTCTCCCCTCGATCAATTCACCCTGGCGGGTAGTCAGCGAAACGTTTCGGTACTTGTCGGCGATGACTTTTGATGGCTCAAGAATGGATTCCAAAATGGCCTTACTGTCAAACCGCGCCCCAATGGCAGTCAGGTCAGGACCAATGCCCAAGCCTTCGCCATCGAAAGTGTGACACGCCGTACAAGCTGCCGCCTTAAGAATTCGGCGTCCGTTCATGTGGTCACGCTTGGCCAAGCGCTTGGCCAAGTCGGCAAAATCCCCCATCTCCCACCGCTTGTGCTCCGGTCGCTTGGCCAAAGGCTTTGGGGCCTCAGGATTGGGCTTGGTTTCGAAAAGCTTCGCGAACTCTTCACGATCCCCCGGCGGCACCTTGGCCAAGGCATCCGCGATGATGTGTTTCATGAACCCCTGAAAATGCCGATCGCTTTGCTCTCCGGTCATTTTCTTCAGCCAAGCGAAATACGCACGCCGATGTTCCGGCGTCCAGCCCTCCTCAATATGTCGCATATGGAACAGATAAAACAACCGCTCCTCCTGCCCCCGGGCATCGACCACGTAGTTTAACAACTGCGGAATCATCCCGTCGGCATTCAAAAAAATCATCAACCGGGATACCTCCATCCTCAACTCCGGGAATGAGTCGGATGTCTTGGCCAACTTGGCGACGATCGGCATCCGTTCGACAGCACTACTGTCTCCCATCCGGATAATCGCCAATTGATAAGTCCGCAACGCAACCAGTTGCCACTCTTTTGCGAGCCCTTCCCACGGCAGGCCGTTAAGGCGCGCCAACACCTGCAGCTGAATATCCCCCCCCGCCACTCGCGTGAGTGCCAACAATGCGGTGAGCGCCCTTTTTGTGTTGGACTCGGTAAGGGCGGGAAGCTGCCACTTTTCCAATGGCTGGTTCTCCAGTGCCACCCGGGCCGCGTGGCGTATCCAAAAATCATCATTGTTCAAATGTTCCCACGCCAAGCCGAGTCCTTCGATCGATTGCTCACTGTGAAATACTTCCAGTTGCCTTCGCAACGCTCTTGCCTGTCTCGCAGCATCCTGATTCTCCTGATCGGGTGCACCGGCCGTTGTCGAGGTCTTCTGTCTGCCAGTGAATCGAACCCGGTACAACCCGGACTGTGTCCGTCGGCCGCCGGTCGTAAAATAAAGCGCACCATCCGGCCCGAAATCCGCCCCAGTGACATTTAGAGGCCGCCCCACAACAAAATCCTCGAATCGACCACGATAACTTGCGCCGTTTGGGGTCAAGTGTACGGCAATAATTTTGCCATACGCCCAGTCCAAAATGAAAAGTGCCCTGCGATACTTTTCCGGAAACCGGCTGTCCGTACCGAACGCGATTGCCGTGGGTGAGCCCAACCCGATGTCGAGATTACTGGGGAGGCTCTCTGGAAAATAACCCGGCCACTTGTCAGTGCCCTGCCGCCATCCGTAGTCGCCGCCCGAGACAACATGATTCACGCGTGTCGGGCGATACCACGGCATGCCTTCATCCCATTCCATGTCGGCATCAAAAACAAACAACTCCTCATCCGAATTAAACGCAAGTCCGTAAGGGTTTCGAAAACCACCGGCAATCATTTCCCAACGATTGCCGTGGCGGTCCGTCCGAATGATGTGCCCAGCCGGCGCTTTCACGCCCTTGTTGAAAAGCACTCGATTCCAGTCGCATGGCAGTAGTTGATCCTGAGCGTAGTGACGGTAGGTCGAGGCTGGGCTTGGAGTGAAATCTTTAGGCAAAAGCACGTCATTACCGTGCGCCAGATAAATGAACCCATCCGGGCCAAGAACAATCGAGTTGCGGCCGTGCCCAACGGTTCCGCCGGTTTTCTTCAGCAGAGTAACTTCATCAAACTGGTCATCTCCGGTTGTGTCGCGCAGGCGATAAAACCCCTTCGAATTGTTGGCGTTGGCGTAGAGACTGTCGTACGCCCAAAGCAAGCCGCGGCATTCGTTCAACTCATTATTGACGACTTCAACAGTGGGACGGCCGAATCTGTTTTCCGGCAGAGTCATCCGGAGAATCCCCGGGCCTTCGCGCCCGATCAATAAACGCCCCTTGTCGTCAAACTCCAAGCTCACCCACGACCCCTCCTCCTTGGTTGCCGTCCGGATCAGATCCACATCAAATCCCGGCGGTGCCGTCACGTGACGTGCGGCCGTGGCACGGCGTGTTTCAAGCGCCTCCTTCCACTGGTCGTAGTCCACTCCCTCCGGCCGCGACCGGCAACTCGCCAACAACAAAAGCAGGGCACAGCCGATAATCGGAGTATACTTCATTCCAATGGCATCCCCGAAGCCAGCAGCACGGTTTCCTGTACAGCCAGATCGTGTTCGTACGACCAGTCGAATTCTTTTTCGCCGCGTATCACTTTGGCCAGATCAGCGAACTCTCCGTCATACCGGCCACCGCGTCTGCCGGCCAATTTCACAGTCTGGGTGCCACGGCTGTAACTACCTCTGGCCTCAGCGAGGCTCAATTCCAACTCGTTCCCCGGCTCCATCGGCCGAATCTCGATCACTCCCTTGTCTCCAGCGATTTGAAATCGGCGTCTTGAAAAACCGAATACATCCCGATGATTGCACCGCACTGCTGCGGTTGCCTTCTCGTACTCAAGGATTGCCAGTTGATTGTCTCGAATCCCGTCTCCCTGCGAGTCGCGCTGAAACCCATGCACCGCACTGGGCTTACCCAGCACATACACCACGGAATCAATCAGGTGACAGGCCAGTTCAAACATTCCCCCTCCTTCATACCGGGCCAGTTCCCGGCGGAGTGACGAGGAGGCCATCTTCCCCATCATTGCGTCCACCTCCATGATCTCGCCAAGCCAGCCATCCTTCACAGCGCGATACATGAATTGAAACGCCGGGTTGTAACGAAGCATGTACCCCATTTGCACTACTCGCTCTTTACTCTTGGCCAAGCGGATTAATTCCCGGTAACCCGACAAGTTCAAACCTCCCGGTTTATCGTGGTGAATGTGCATCCCGGCTTCAACCGCCCGCTTGGCTGTCCCCACCAAACGCGGCACTTCTGTCTCGATCGCGACCGCCTCGAGTCCGGGTGACGCCAGCAAGTCCTCCTCGGTCATTCGCTTTACCCCGCGATATACCCCGCTGTTTGGAAACGGTTTATCGGCGGCCTCTCTCGGTTGCGCGATT
>CAJXAU010000083.1 GCA_913050205.1 uncultured Verrucomicrobiota bacterium | reverse complement strand
ATTTGACAACTCAACGTTACGCACGAGTGAAGTCCGGGAGCTACCTTCCGGCTTTTTTGTTCGTTACGAACGGCTCAGGCCTTGTCGAAATAACTAACGATGAATGCAGAATTTTTAGCCAGCATGGAGTACTGGGAGCGCGAAAAGGGGCTCGACCGCGAGATCCTGATCAGCGCCGTTGAGGATGCCCTGCTCTCCGCAGCCAAGCGGGCCGTCGGCCCCGCCCGGGAATTGCGATGTGAGATTGATCGTAAGGACGGAGACATCCGGGCATTCGCCAAGTTGATTGTTGTGGAGAACGTGGTCAACAAACACGACGAGATTGCCATAGACACAGCCAAGCGCTTTAACCCGGACGCCCAACTCAACGAGGAAATCGAGTTGGAGGTGACGCCGAAAAACTTCGGACGCATCGCCTCGCAAAATGCCAAGCAGGCATTAATGCAGGCCATCCGCCGGGCGGAAAAGGCGCTGATCTATTCAGAGTTTCACGATCGCATTGGTGACATTGTCAGCGGCGAAGTGCGCGGGTTTGATCGTTCAGACGTGCTCATCGACCTTGGCCGCTTCGAGGCGCTACTGCCCAACCGCGAGCGTGTGCCCACCGAGGAATATCAACGCGGCGAGCGTATCCGTTGTTACGTCAAGTCGGTCGCCGGTGGCGGCAACGGCTCCGAGATCATTCTTTCCCGCAAAGACCCGGACTTTGTACTCAAGCTGTTTCAACTCGAGGTTTCCGAAATCAACGACGGAACCATTGAGGTCAAGGGCATCGCCCGCGAGCCCGGTTTTCGAACCAAGCTTGCCGTCCATTCGCGTGACGACAAGGTAGACCCGGTCGGCGCCTGTGTCGGCCTACGCGGACAACGTGTCAAAAACATCGTCCGCGAACTGAATAACGAGAAAATCGACATCATCCCATGGGATGACGACATCGCGACCTATGTGACCAACGCCCTTTCGCCCGCCGAGATCAAGCGGCTGAATGTTGAAGAGAGCCGGAAGCGCGTCCATATCTTCGTCGAGCCGGATCAACTCTCACTCGCCATCGGGCGGCGCGGCCAGAATGCCCGCCTCACCAGCATCTTGACCGGTTGGCAGATCGATATCGACCCGGAGGAAGAGGTCAAAGTCGGATTCGAGGAACAGGTCGCCGAGGCCGTCGACGCACTCGCAGCCATTCCCGGGATCGAGAAGGCCCAAGCCGACGCCATCGTACACGCCGGCCTCCTCACGCTGGACGCCCTAAACGGTGTCGAGGCAAATGACCTGAAGGAAATTCCAGGACTCGAGGATTGCGCGGAGTCAGTGCTCACCGCAGCCAAGGCCGAGATCGAGCGCCGTGCCGGGGGAAGCTCAGCGGATGAAGCCTCCACCGAGGAACCCTCTGCTGAAGAGCCGGAGGCAGCCGAAGAAGAGGCCTCCGCCGAAGCCGAGGAAACCGAGTAGAATAATATTCGAAGCCGCTTGGCCAAGCGCATGTTGCACTTGGCCAAGCCGCAAGCAGATCACTTTTTATGCCCGTTCGCATTTACGAGATTGCCAAGAAAGTTGGGATTCCCAGCAAGGAAGTCTTGGCTAAAGCCAAGGAGCTGGGGATCGCCAACGCGAAAGTCGCCTCGAGCACACTCGACAAAATCACCGCCGAGTATCTCGAGGAACAAATCGCCGGCAAGCCAGAGCCCGAAGCACCCGCCGAGGAGCCGCAAGCCGCAGCCGAGCCGGTAATCATCACCGCCCCGGCCGAGGAAGAAGTGCCCCAGGAACCCGAGGCCACCGAGGATCAGGAAGACGAATCGCCCGAGGAGGATGCCGAACCGGCTACCGACGAAGAAGAGGCGACAGAGACCGCCGAAACGGAATCGACTGAGGACGCTGAGGAGGATCCAAAGGAGGCAGACGACGAACCGGCTGAAGAGGAGAAGGAAGAGGAAAAAGACAGCGACCTCGGAAAGAAAGTTGGTTTTATCGAACTGGGCAACATGCCGATTCGCCCCGCCATCCGCGAACGCAAGAAAAAGAAAGATAAAGGGAAAGAAAAGCAGGACAAAAAACCGGAAAAGAGTGCTGCCGCACCCGAGGTAACCACGGTGGGTGGTGGCCCGCGCAAGCCAAAGTACACCGCACCGGCCGACGGTCCGTTGATCGCACTCAAGCCGCCGATCATCGTCCGCGACCTTGCCGAGGCGATGAAACGCAAGCCGTTCCAGCTAATCGCCGACCTGATGTCGTTGAACGTTTTTGCAAACGTCAACCAGTCGATCGAGGAACCAATCGCCCGCGATATATGTGCCAAGAATGGTTTCCGTTTTCGACTGGAACGCCGTGAGCGCGGTGCCGGCCTCGTCAAGGCAACCACCAAGAAAAAAGTCGTCCTCGACTCAGAGGACAAGGAGGAGGATCTGCAGTTTCGGGCGCCGGTGGTCACAATCATGGGCCACGTTGACCACGGCAAGACCACGCTGCTCGATGTCATCCGTCACTCTAATATCACCGCCGGAGAGGCGGGCGGGATCACCCAGCACATCGGTGCCTACACCATCAATGTCCCCAACCCGGAAAACCCGAAGAAACTCGAGCAGATCACTTTTCTCGACACCCCGGGTCACGCCGCATTCAGCGCGATGCGCGCCCGCGGAGCCAACGTCACGGATATCGTGATTCTCGTTGTCGGGGCCGATGATGGAGTCATGCCGCAGACCATGGAGGCGCTCAGCCATGCCCAAGCGGCCGAGGTGCCAATTATTGTTGCGGTCAACAAGATCGACCACCCATCCGCCAACCCCACGATGGCCCGCACACAGTTGCAGGAAAAAGGGGTAGTCTGTGAGGAATGGGGTGGCGAAACGATTTTCGTTGATGTCTCCGCGTTGAAAAACACAAACGTCGATAAACTGCTCGAGATGGTGCTGCTTCAAGCGGAGGTGTTGGAACTCAAAGCCAACCCCAACCGCAAGGCAGTCGGCAACGTCGTCGAGTCAGCCATGGAAGCCGGTGGCCCGACCGCCACCCTGCTCGTCCGCAAGGGCACATTAAAGGTTGGCGACATCATGGTTTGCGGAAACTACTTCGGCAAAGCCCGTGCGCTGATCGACCACGAGGGCAAGCGAATCAAGGAAGCCGGCCCATCCAGCGCCGTTAAGGTGCTTGGCCTCAACGGCGTCCCGGAGGCGGGTGCGGAATTCAATATCGTGCCGAACGACAAAGAGGCCCGGAACTTATGCGAAGAGCGCATCACCAAGGAGCGCGATGAGTCGGTCGCCCGCAAGCGCAAGATGACGCTCGAGAGCCTGTTCAGCCGCACCCAGTCTGATTCAGAAAAATCACTCAAGCTGATCATCAAGGCCGACACTCAGGGCTCCGTCGAGGCGATCGTCGATTCGATCAACAAGATCGAATCCGACAAGGTTCAGTCCGAAGTCGTCCACTCCGGCGTGGGCTCCATCTCTGAGTCCGACGCCACACTGGCAAGTGCCTCCGACGCGGTCATCCTAGGATTCCACGCCAAGATCGATACCGGCGTGGGAGAGGTGGCCAAGCGGGAGGGCGTGCAGATCAAACTTTACGCCATCATCTACGAGTTGATCGAAGAGGTGAAGGAGGCAATGGCCGGTCTGCTCGACCCGTTGATGAAGGACGTCGTCACCGGCCAAGCGGAGGTGCGCAAAATTTT
Organism: uncultured Verrucomicrobiota bacterium; assembly: GCA_913050205.1. Lineage (GTDB taxonomy): Bacteria > Verrucomicrobiota > Verrucomicrobiia > Limisphaerales > UBA1096 > UBA1096. The sequence continues at coordinate 3,349 of CAJXAU010000083.1, read as the reverse complement.
CGAACTCAGCAAAGGTGGCAACGTCGCCGGTTGCGCCGTCACCAGCGGCAAGCTTCTTCGGGGCAAGATGCGAGTGGTTCGCAAGGGCGAATTGGTCTACGAAGGTATCTCGCACACGCTCAAGCGCTTTAAGGACGAGGTCAACGAGGTGCGCTCCGGCATGGAGTGCGGCATTCGCCTCGACGGTTTCGACGATTTTCAGGAAGGCGACATCATCGAGTGTTACACCCAAGAGAAGGTCGCCCAGTCGCTCTAGCCCCTTTTCCCCCACCATGCCGAACCTGCGCCATATGCGCGTACGCGAACTGCTCAAGCGGGAGCTGAACGAAATCTTCCGCAAGGAGTTCTCCGTGGATCTCGGCATGATTAGCGTCAGCGATGTCGGTGTCTCCAATGACCTGCACACGGCCACCGTCTTCGTCTCCTCAATCGGAGATGAAAAGGCCCAACAAAAAGCGTTTCGCTCCGTGCGCAAGGCAGCCGGCAAAATCCAGAGCGCGCTTGGCCAAGCGGTCGTCCTTCGCTATACGCCGCGGCTGAAATTTGTCATGGACGAAGCCCGCAATCGAGGCGACCGTGTGCTTCAAATCCTCGACGAACTCGAGCAGAATTCCTTGCGCGACAACCCCGATGAAAACAACCCGACTGAAGATTATTGACCGCATACTCGATGTGATCGGCGAGAGCCACACCATCGCGGTCTGCAGCCACATGCGACCGGATGGCGACTGTATCGGCTCGTCGCTTGGCCTGACACTTGCCCTGCTTGAACTGGGCAAGGAAGTCACCGTCTGGAATCAGGATCCGGTGCCCTCCAAGTTGCGGTTTCTCGACCCCGACCAACTCATCCAGACCCCGCGCAAAATCAACCGTACATTTGACTGTGTCATCGCGGTCGATTCGGCCAGCATCGAGCGACTGGGCACAGCTCAGGAGCACATCGCCAACCGCAAGGTGTTGATCAACATCGACCACCACACCAGTAATACACGCTTCGGCGACATCAACTGGATTGCCAGTCGCGAACCCTCCAGCGGCGAACTGATCTACCGCTTGATCAAAGAGGCTGGCTGGAATCTCACACCACGGATCGCCGACTGCCTGTTCACTGCCATCTCCACCGATACCGGCTCATTTCAATACCCAAGCACATTGCCCGCGACGTATTACGCCGCCGGTGATCTCGTCAAAAAAGGGGCGAATCTCGCCACGGTTTGCGACGAGGTTTACCAGTCCTATCCCCTCTCCCGCGTGAAACTGCTGCAGCGGGTCTACAACAAATTCAAGCTGATCGACGACAACCAGATTGCCTACTTTTGGCTAAAAAAAGAGGACTTCGACAAGACCGGTGCGACGGCCAGCGACACCGAGGGGTTGATCGACCACGTCCGAGCCATCGAGCCGGTGGTGGTCGCATGTGTGTTTGAGGAACTTGAACCGGAACTTACCCGGATCAGCCTTCGGTCAAAGGACCGGAACGTCAACGTCAGCGACGTCGCCGGCTTGTTTGGCGGTGGCGGGCATCAAGCCGCTGCGGGGGCTCGGATCGTTGGCAAACCGCTTGGCATTCAGCGCCGCGTGATCGCCGCCATCCGCGATCAACTCCAGTCGCGATCGTCATGACCCTGAACACATTCGACGCCCTCGACGGGGCGCTCCTCATAGACAAACCGGCCGGCCCCACCTCGCACGACATCGTCGACATTGTTCGCCGCAGTTATCGCATCAAAAAAGTCGGCCACTGCGGCACGCTCGACCCCGCTGCCACCGGCCTGTTGACCCTGCTGCTCGGCAAGGCAACCAAGCTCTCCGAGAAACTGATGTCGGACGACAAGGTATACGTCGGCTCCATCAAGCTCGGTGAAACCACCAACACCTACGACGGCGAGGGCAAAGTAGAAACTACTCAACCGGTGCCCGACCTTTCACTTGAGGCGTTGCAGGAAAAGGCCAACGAATTTCTCGGCGACCAGATGCAACTGCCACCGATGGTCAGCGCCATCAAGATCGATGGCACACCGCTGTACAAACTTGCCCGCAAGGGCAAGGAGGTTGAACGCAAGGAACGGTTCATTCACCTCTACAAGTTTCTTATTACCGCGTACGAGCCGCCACTTGTTTGGTTCAAGATCGCCTGCACCAAGGGGACGTACGTTCGCTCGCTGGCGCACGACCTTGGCCAAGCGCTTGGCTGCGGGGCACATCTCGCCGGCCTGCGGCGCACCGTTTCCGGTAAATTTAAGATTAGCGGTGCCTTCACGCTCGAGGAACTGACCACCCTTTCGCCTTCGGATTTGGCCAAGCGCGTCATCCCGATGCTCAAGCTGTCCGCCCCCGCCTCGTGAAGCAACTCAATCAACCCGGCGAACTGGCCCACGGCGACCGTGGTGTCTGTCTGGCTATCGGCATGTTTGACGGCGTGCACCTTGGCCACCAGCAGGTGCTCCGTCAGGCGGTGAACGATGCCGCCCGGCACGAGGCGTTATCCGTCGCGGTCACATTCGATCAGCACCCGGCCAACATCGTCGCCCCCAATCACGCCCCGGCCCTTTTGCAGACGCGCTCACAGCGACTTCGCGCCATCGAGTCAATCGGGATCGACGCCGCGCTGGTCATCCAGTTCGACGAGGGATTCAGCCAAAAACCCGGCGAGACGTTCATCCGCGAACTCCACTCCGGCTTCGGCTCAATCCACAGTATTTGTGTCGGGGCCAACTTCTCGTTTGGCCACCGGCGCGATGGCAACGTCGACTCACTGCAGGCGCTTGGCCAAGCGCTTGGTTTCCGCGTGCACGGGCTGCAGGCCGTGGCGCTCGATGGCCAAGCGGTGAGCAGCACCCGCATCCGCGCCGCTGTGCGCGAGGGCCTGCTCGACGACGCCGGCCAGATGCTCGGACGCAATTTCACCATCGAGGGCACCGTCGTGCAGGGGGATGCCAAGGGCCGCGAGATCGGTTTTCCCACGGCGAACATCGACACCAACGGACTGGTACTGCCACCCAACGGCGTCTACGCCGTGCATGCCCAGCTTGGCCTGAAGACATACCGTGCCGTGCTCAACATCGGCGTACGACCCACACTCGCCCAACCGGAACCAACCCTCCGCGTGGAGGCACATCTGCTCGAATTCGAGGGAGACCTTTACGGCGAACGACTGGGCATAGAGTTCGTTGGGCGCCTCCGGGACGAGATGACTTTCGGCTCAGTCGACGAGTTGACCGCCCAGATTTCACGCGACATCGAGCATGCCCAATCCTTGATTTAGTTCCAAAAAATAAAGATACTCCGCCGCCCATGAACGCAGGGATTACAGCCATCAATGAGGAAGTCGAACGCGCGAGCGCCTTCG